>DASYDW010000131.1 GCA_036499395.1 Pirellulales bacterium | reverse complement strand
GAGCGCCCGACGAGCAAGTTCACGATTAAGTCCGGTTTTCTCAAGCTTGTCGGACAGGTTGTCGAGAATGTTGTCTACGTCGCCAATCTTCGCACACCGTGCGAAATTATCCTCACGCGGCGGCAGGCCCAAAGCCTGCGCGATCAATGTCAGGTAGTTTTCAACTCGAATCTTAGCCTCTGGAGCGTCTTCCATTTGAACCTGATTCATCTGTCGATGGCAGGAATGATACAGCGAAACAATTCTGTTCACCCCTTCGCGTTTCGCCCGCGCGATCCAATCATGCATGTCGGCTTTGTATCGGTCCAAGCCGAACTTCAGAACTGCGGTGTCATTGCAGTGCCGCCCGATCATAGGCAGATCTGGAATTGGTACGACCTCCAGCTTCGGTATGCGCGACAGAAGCTGATGTACCGCAGCGCTGTCCGATTCCTGTTCGGGTGAACCTCCGTGCGTATGGATGGCCACCCGCAGCGGGACTTCGACTGTAAACTTATCCTGCGTCAGAAGCTCAGCCAGGAAATTGACGACGCTTTTGCGTTGCTTGGTTGTTTCAGACTCAAAACTGCCTCCATCCTTTTGGCGCAAATGGTTGTCGCAGGACGGACACCAATACAGCATCTGCTCAGACGCAAAGGCGTCGAACTTTTTTACTGTCTGGCGGGTGAGTTGGTCTCCGACGGCCTTGTCGCCGCGGCGATCGTGAGCAATGCCGCAGCAACTTGACGGTCCGCCCAAAGAGACATGATCCACCCCAAAGTGGGTGAAGATGTCATACAAGGTCTCGGCAAGCTGCGGTGTTCGGAGAACCTGGCAGCCGAGCCACACCACGTATTTATAGTGGGGGGCATCTTTCGGGATCGCGGATAGCCAGACCGGCTGATCAGTCGACGCTAAAAGCGAGCCCATAACGCGCGTGTTCCCAAGGACTTCGGAATATGGGCGCAGCGGTTTTGGAGTTTGTTTGACGGCGCTTTCGTCGTTGTCCTTTGGCATAACCTGCTCCTGGTGACTTGCAGCCGGCATTATAGCGTATCTCGCTACAGATTGATACAGATAGAAGCAGATTACGCAACGGCGCTATTGGGATAATAATCCGTCGAAAGATGCGAGACAGATTACGAGATAGCGGGCTAAAGCAAATCGTTTGAAGAATCGGGATGATCTAGGTGGCAAAGAAGCAAGTTAACCGCATTGGGGCTAGCGACGAGAAAGCGTCTTATCTCGGCCGCGTATTCTCTCTTTTGAAATTTCTCGCGGAGCGGGGAGACGAAGGCGCGCGCGTGCCCGACATTTGTCATCGCTTCGGCATTCATCGCGTGACTGCTCACCGTCTTCTCCGCACCTTGGTCGACCTGAGCTACATCGAGCAATCTCCAGATTTGGGTTATCGCCTCGGATTTGAGGCTTGGTCATTGGGCCTCGCCGCATCTCGCCAGTTCGTCTCGCCGGCTGTCGCCGCAGCTATGAAACGCATCTCCGACGCTAGCGAAGAGTGTGTGTTCCTGATGCGTCGAGCTGGCAACGATGGCGTATGTACGGGCTTCCAGGAAGGCGTATTTCCCTTTCGTTCGTTCGTCATGCGTGTTGGAACGGTTCGTCCCCTTGGCATTGGGGGCACAAGCGTAGCCCTCCTTGCAGCACTGCCTATCGAGCAGGCCGATCAGGTTATTCGAAACAATGCCGCTCAGTACCAGCGTCATCAGATCACCGAAAGCGATGTACGAAAATTGATCTCCGACGCGCGGAGGCGTGGTTATGCATATTCGCAAGGAGCGGTTGTTGCGGAATCTCGAACACTGGCGGTCTCATTGGCATTGCTGGACGATCCAGGAGCCATGATGTCGATGAGCATCATCACCCTCGAATCCCGGATTGCGGGACCAAGACGATCCATGTTGATCAAGCTATTGCAGTCTGAAGCTGCCGCGCTGGCCCGCGCCTCTCTGAAGACCACATGACGTGAGATTAGAAGGGCGCGAGCCAAAGAGGCGCTTCGTCGTCTTATTAATTTTACTGTCGCTCCAGAAACGGCCGCTTAGCTCGGTTCGATTCCCGCTTCTGTGATGACACCGCGCCAACGTTCGATCTCCGAAGCGATGTATTTCTGAAACTCTTCCGGGGTGGACTTTTCCGGCAGAGCACCGTCGTTCGTCATATATTTTTGAAGGTCGGGTGATTCCAGCAGGGTGCCAATTTCAGCGTTCAATCTATTAACTATTGGTTTCGGCGTTTTTGACGGCGCAACGATGCCGTACCATTGGACCGCTTCAAAATCCGGCAATCCAGACTCGGCAATAGTAGGGATTTCCGGCGCGTACGGGACCCTGACTTTGCTCGAAATGCCGATTGCACGAACCTGGCCTGATTGAACAAAGGGTCTGATTCCCGGCCATCCGGCCATCGTCGCCTGCACCTGACCTGCGATAAGATCCGTGATCGATGGTGCCGTTCCTCGATAAGGTACATGCACCATAGAAATTCCAGCGACGTGGCACAAATAGGCCATGCCGATATGCGCGGCAGTGCCGTTCCCTCCCGAGCTGAATGCCATCTTGCCTGGATTCTGCTTAGTGTAAGCGATCAGATCCTTGACGTTGTAGATTGGCAGCGACTGGTTGACGACAAGGACATTTGGCACTTTCGCAACGAGCGACACCGCCGAAAAACTTGTACTCGGATCGTAAGGTAGCTTCTTGTAGATCGTTCGCGCGTACGCGAGATTGCCAATATACCCTATCATGATGGTGTAGCCGTCGGGTTCGGCGTTGGCGACTGCAGTCGCTCCAATCGTTCCTCCAGCACCCGGCTTGTTCTCTACGATTACGGTCTGCCCCAGAGCCTTGGATAGTTTATCGGCCATCACCCTGCCGATGACATCATTGGCCCCAGCCGGTGGAAATGGCACCACCAAACGAATGAGACGGGACGGCCAAACCTCTTCGGCCGAAGCCGGAAAGATTTGGCTAGCGCTCGCGGCCATGGCCGCAATGGCAAATTCTCTTCTGTTCAACATAGACACTCCGTCAGGCCGTCAAGGCCGGTTGATCGCTTGTTTCCCCGCCTCGACCGACGTTCGTCTGCGGCCCGGCGGCCGCGACGGCTACGAGCTCGTGAATACTGGTTATCTTTGATCTAACGCGGCCCGATCGCTGACCACGGCGCAGTTCCTCGGCGTCGATCCGGCGCCATTCGTCGAAGCTGGTCGGACGAACGCCCCGGTCTGTGAGTATGTTCTCCAACCTAGGAGCGCCTTCGCGTACGCGGCCAGTCATCCTCGCCCGATCAGCGGACAGGCTGGCGACGGTCTCAATGCTATCGACCCGATTGGTGCCAATGATGCCGGTTGGACCCCGCTTGATCCATCCGGTCACATAAATCCGGGAGTGATTACCGATTACGCGCCCACAGTTGTTAGGGATTACTCCCTTCGAGGCGTCAAACGGTAGTCCTGCAACCGGCACGCCTCTGTATCCGATGCTGCGAAACACGGATTGAGCCTCGACAATTTCGGTCTCATTGAGTGGCACCGCTTGTTGTTGAAAGGGTGCGCCGGCAAGTGAATTTTTGCGAAGCAAGAGACCACGAACGGCGTCCCGCCCCAGAACTTCAACAGGCGATCGCAGAAAACGGAATTCAATTACACGATCATTGGACCGGGGCTTCGAAGAACACTCTTCGAGAAATTTTACGTTGCGCGCACTTACCAACATATGGGGAGCGGCGATTTCAGCCGCGCTTACTGCGTCAAGCGACAAATCGTCCGGCGATACTTGAATATCCCAGCCCGCCAGCGACCCTAGTTCACGCAATTCCTTGGCCGTAAACTTCATCTGAGCTGGGCCGCGACGTCCCATGATGACGATTTTTTTTACTTTAGATGAAGCGAGAGTTTCGAGTGCGTGTTCGGCAATATCGGTCTTTCTGAGATCGTCGACGCTCTTAGCCAAAACTCGGCAGATATCTATCGCTACGTTTCCCTGCCCTACGATAACAGCGGCTTCGCCGGACAGATCGAAATGGTGATGACAGTGATCAGGGTGACCGTTGTACCAGCCGACAAAGTCAACGGCTGAACAACAACCGGTCAGTTCCTCACCGGGTATGGACATCCGCCGATCGGCGCTGGCGCCGCAAGCGACAATGACAGAGTCGTATAACGGCAGAAGCTCCTCGACCGTGACGTCGACGCCTACGGCTACATTGCCGATGAAATTGACGCGACTATCCGAGGCAAGAGCCGTAAAGACTCGCGTGACCTCTTTGAGCTTCTGATGATCGGGCGCAACCCCGTATCGAACAAGACCGAAGGGAACCGGTAATCTCTCGATCAGATCGATCGCTACATCGGGCATCGATTGTAGTAAGGCCTCCGCAGCATAAAAGCCGCTAGGGCCGCTCCCAATAATCGCTACCCGAAATGAATCAAGATCCCGCATACGCTACGCCAACCTCATGCACTTTAGATCCGGCGGAATGTCCGGCTTGGAGGCCGTCAGTTCCTCACTTCAAACTCGCCGTTGATTTCGACCGCCTGTCCTCGCGGAAGGTTGACCATGCCAACCGCGGTTCGCGCGTGGCAGCCCGCATCCGGACCGAATAATTCAAAGAACAGATCCGACGCGCCATCGATCACGGCCGGCATGCTAGGAAAATCAGGCGTGGAGTTCACCATGCCGAACAGACGGATGACCCGCACGACATTATCGAGGTCCCCCACTTCGTTTTTGACCGTTGCGAGCATGGCCAGAGCGGCGGCTTGTGCGGTGATCTTGCCCTCGTCAATTGTCATATCCGCGCCAAGCTTCCCCGCCTCACGGTGCGGAAAACCCGGATGATGCGGACCGTGTCCAGACAGAAACAACACATTGCCGACACGTACGCACCCCCGGCGATTGGGGCTGGGAAATTTTCGGATGGGGGGCAAAGTGAACCCCATTGCCTTTAATTTGGTCTCAACTTCACCCATTTCAGCTCCGTTGATTGCTTAACTGCAGATCGAGTTCGCGTTTGCGGTTCTCTGCCGTCGGTAGAGGATCTTGCTTCGACGAGATGACGGGCAAATTGGCGGCCCGCTCTGCGTTGATTTTCTGCCAAACCTTTTGCTCTTCCGTCAGATCGAATTCTTCAACGATTGCCTGAACTGGGCACGCCGGTATGCATGCGTTGCAGTCGATACAGACTTCTGGATCGATGTAGAGGCGATCCGCGTCGCCATGGAAGCACTGTACAGGACATGTCACTGCACAGTCGGTGAAGCGGCATCTTTCACAATTCTCCGTAACGACGTGAGCCATCAAATTTAATCCGCTTTCGCTTCTACGGGCATCATTGTAGCGTATAGCGCTACAATTTACTTATTCTGTATCCTATAATGATCGTTCAAATTCCACAAGTCTCGCTGTGCTCTTCAAGCTGCATGTCGCTGGAAAGCAACAATGCCGATGGCTGGGCTTGGGAAGGCGCTGCAAAGATGTCGCCGAGATTATCGCTCGAACCTGACAGGCGGCTGAGACAGTAAGGAGCGTGTCACCGACTTGACGTGCAGACGAGCGACCTACGGTCAGCGCTCGAGCGGTAGACAGTTTCGCAACAAAAACGACGGCGATGTTGAACGACGCCGCGGTCTTAAGCACGCCCGCCGTAAGCGACTCATCGTTGCCAAACGAAGCCGCAGGACGCCGGCAAACTTCTGGCGTGGCACGGCAATCGCCCGCTCGAGTCTAGTGCTCGGCCATTTCAGTTGAGACGACAAGACCTGATCGCGATCGTTCGGCCGAGGAAACTGTGTTCGCAAGGAGCATAGTTACCGTCATCGGACCAACGCCTCCTGGGACAGGAGTTATATAAGAGGCCTTTTCAGACACACCTTGGAAATCCACATCACCAACTAGCCTTCCGTTGGGGAGTCGGTTGATTCCAACATCGATGACAACAGCATCGGTTTTTACCATTTGAGGCACGATTAGATTAGGCTTGCCCGCCGCCACAACCAAGATGTCCGCGAGGATTGTGAATTGAGCCAAGTCTCTCGTTTTTGCGTGGCATATACAGACCGTCGCGTCTCTTTGCATGAGCATGAGCGCCATTGGCTTACCGACAATGTTACTCGCGCCGACGACGACAACGTTCTTACCCTCGATTGGTATGTTCTCGTGTTCGAGCAATTGAAGAACGCCATAAGGCGTACATGGCGGGAAAACCGTATCGCCGACTACGAGACCTCCAACGTTATATAGGTGAAAGCCATCGACATCCTTGTCTTTTGAGATTGTCTGAAGGATTTTGGAAATCGAGAAGTGCTTCGGCAGCGGCAACTGCACCAAAATGCCGTGAACGTCAGCGCGTGCATTTAAATCAGCAATCAACTCCAGGATCTCGCTCTGGCTTGCTTCTTGTCCGAACCTGAAATGAAAAGACTTGATGCCTACTTCTGTGCAAGCCTTGATTTTGTTGCGGATATATACTGCTGAAGCTGGATCGGCACCCACCACGATAACAGCAAGCCCCGGCATTACACCCTGGCGCGACAGAACATTAATTCGAGCCTTAAGACCCGCGCGGATTTCTGCAGAAACCGCAATACCGTCGATAACTTTTGCTTTCACAGGATAACTTCCAGCTTGGGGTCCACGCACTTCCCCGCGCCTGGGCAAGCCATCACCACCGGATCTGACGCGTCTACTATATCACTCAGGTGCCAATGGAGGTGATGGAGCGGACTCGCTCGATGCCAACAGAGCTGCGCTCGATAGGGTCGCACGCGCGTGTTCCATAGCCGAGCCTGTCGCCCGCCTCAAGGGTCTCGAAGCCGGACGGCGCCGAAAGCAAACTCGTGAAGAAAGTCCGATTTCTTCATAAGTTGCACGTTTTTAGGGCCGGAATACCAACATCTCGGCGGAGCGCTTTCGCGCTTGCGTCCAAACCGGCGGCCCTATCCGCGGCGTCAGTCCAAAGGGTACAGGAGCACGATCTCGCGCGCCTGACCCTATGAGCTGCCCGACAGCTTATAGTCCATGATTCCGTCACCCTCCTTTTCACGCTTGCCAAATGCCAGCTTCACCGCCGGCTTGCCATGCTGCGGATCGCCGGCGCGACCCCGCGGCCGGCCGTACTCGCAATTCGTCGAAAAAAACAGAGTGACATCGGGATTTCCTATGCTCGGTGTGAACGATTTCGCGAGGACGTCGCTTCAATGCAGGCTGGCCGGTTCCGGTTTA
>DASYDW010000130.1 GCA_036499395.1 Pirellulales bacterium | reverse complement strand
CACAGCGCGTCGGGGATGTGGTGAAACTTTGACGTCGATTGATCGCCCACAGGCACCTCCGTGCAAATCGAGAATGGTCTCCTCAACCTGCACTACGGATGCTTGCAGCCAAACGGTTCGGTACTCGGATAGGCTCTTAGCAAAAAGGGACAGCGCCGCTGCCACGACTCGCTACGGGATCCAAGCGGCATATCCGCCGGCACAAGAAGGACTCGCGATCCATGCTTGAACGCCATTCGCACCGCGCTCTGTAAGAGTGGCGCGCTACGCCGATCGATCCCCGTAGGCGTGCGCGGATTGTAGCGGCCCATTGTTTGCCCTTGATGAGCCGCGGATGTGAATTGCGCGATCGACCTCACAGCGCGCCGTCGTGAGTATCACACAATACTACACGTGTAGTTTGTCAATGCGACACAACTGGATTTGGGACCGGAAAGCAAGTTAGAGCTACTACGATGTCTGTAGTCAGTGCGCCATCGCTTGATGTTTGCGCGTCGCAGTCGCGCGAAGTGCCTCAGACCTTATTTTCGTCGGGCGAGTACTCCACGCGTAGTTGTTCTCCGAGAGAATCCGCATTGGCGCGCAATTGCCCATCAGCGCAGTTCGTGACAAGGACAACGATTGTTTGCGCATCGGCGATCTCAACCATCACGCAGTCATTCTTCGTTGATATACGCATCCCAAATATTGATGGCACGACATTCATAGTTATTTGCAACAGCCGCGGCGCCGCGCGGCACGTGCCGCAATACAAATCAGATGCACACACTACTACACAGATAGTTGTTCACTGATTCACGAGAATCAGACACGGCGATAACCTCTGCCTAACACGCGTTCCGTAAAGTGCCCACCACCTTAAGCCAGCAGAAACTGGCACGCGACGCATCAACGTTCGCAGGCATCCACTGAAGAAAGCGAGAGACTAATGAGAATGAGTTTGACCACCCTGACTGCGAGAATCGCGATTCGCGCCGCCGCTGGCGCAGGCATTCTCGCCGCCGCCGTGGCCGTTCAAGCCCAAACCGTTCAATCGACGTTCAATTCGGTTTCGACCCTCACGCCCGGCGACCTGGTCGTCGTTCGCACCGGCGATGCGACCAATGCCGACAACTCGAGCACCACGACTCAAGTGCCCGTCTATCTGGACGAGTACACCCCGGCTGGCAGCTACGTTGGTTCGATCAGCGTTCCCGGCACCGGCGCCGGCGCCTTCACGCTGCCCGGCAGCGGCGACAATCAGCACCAAGGTTTGCTGAATCTTTCGACTAATGGCAAGTTGCTGACCTTCGCCGGGTACAACTCGACGGTCGGTTCGTCCGATGCCAATATCGACGCTTCGGTCGGCAAGTTGATCGGCGTCATTTCGAACACCGCCAGCTCGCTCAACACGACGACTGTCGTCAATTCTTACGGTGCGGGCAGCACCAGCCCCTACATTCGCGGTGCTTCGACCGTCGATGGCACCTCGTTCTATACCTTCGGCAAATACGCCGCTTCCGGCGCCACCTCGAACGGTGGCCTGGCCTACGTCAGCGGCACCGGCCCCACGGCGACGACCACCACGGTCGAAGGCTTCGCCGATTGGCGTGATGCGATCATCGCCAACGGCCAGCTGTACGGCGGCACCGGTTCCAGCTCGGTCGGCGCGCATGCTCCGTACCAGATCAGTACCGGCTTGCCGACCACGAATCTCGGCAACTCGCTGAGCAACAATACCCAGCTCGGCAACTACCCGGGCGGACAATCGGCCTCGGCCCTGGCGTTTGTCGATCTGCCGGGCAACTCGAACTCGCAGAACGGGCTGAACGTGCTGTACACAGTTGGTGATCAAAGCACGGCGGGCATCGTCAAGTACTATTTCAACGGCACGAGCTGGGTTAACCAGAGCAACGTTCCGTTGACCGCCGGTGCCGACAACATCGTGAATCCGACCGGACTGATCGCCGTACAGGATCCGACGAACCCGAACTGGGTCGACATCACTGTCTCGGGCACCAACGGCATCTACACCTACGTCGACAAGACGGGCTACAACGGTGCCATTCCCGCCAATTCGTTCACGCATGTCGTAGGTAACGCCGCGTTCGACACGTTCCGCGGCGTGGCCGTCGTACCAACCCCCGAGCCGAGCACCTTCGTGCTGGCCGGCCTGGGTGTCCTCGGTGCGTTGTTCGCTCGCTACCGCCGCCGTGCGGCCTAGCTGTAATACTTCGCAGTGCGTAGCTTCGAGGCGGGGCGCGGCTTTATGCCGTGCCCCGCTTTCGTTTAACTTCCGCGGCGTTGAATGCGATAGCGGCCCGCCATCTGTACACGCCACCCTATTCTATGGCGATCTCGTAAAGTCAATCGGAATCAGCGTGACTGCCGGCGTGTATGCATGCGCATGCGCAGTAAGTCGTCTTTCTTCCGCAAGCACGTCGCGATACTGCTGCTGCAGTTGCTCGAACGCCATCTTCTGCTTGCTGATCTCATTGGCATCGCGATGCAAGTTGCGTTCCGACTCGTTCAGCAGTGAGAGCTTCCGCTGATCCTCCGCCAACTCGATCGCCGTATCTTCCAGTCGCGATTGCAATTCTGCGAGCCGATCGCCACCGCCGGCTTGTGCCACAATGCGGCGATATTTCTCTAACTCGGCTTTCGCTTCCGAGACTTCTTCCTGTGACTTGAGCACCTCCACATAGGGAACCGCATTGGCGGCATTGGTACTGCGATGCTTCATCAACGCTGCTCGCTGTTCCCGACTCTTTACGACTTTGTCCAGCTCTTGTAAGACCGGATCGTTCGCCGCTGCGTCCGCGATTTTGTCGGCCAGTTTCGCGATCTGCTCCACGATCGCTCGGCGCCGCCCGTCCAAGCCCTCGATTTGGATCTTCATAGCGGCAACCGCCGCCACGCGGCGGGCATACTCACTTTCGACGGTTTGATCCGCCGACGGAAGCGCATCGGCAGCGAGATCTCGCAATGACTCTCCATTCTCGCGAAGGCCCTGAAGCATTCGATTTTTCAGCGTCATCATTGAATCCAGCTGCTGCCGTAACGCGTCATTAGCGGTGCGCTCCAGCGTCCTGGCCAACTCTTTACGTACGCATTCAAGAAGTCTGGCCGCGGGCCAATCCTTCTCGTTTGAAGAGATATTAATTTTTGTCATATACACACCAGCCAGAAGCGGCGCAGCTCGAGAAGACGAGCCAAGATCCGTCGCGTTGTGCGGCGCTGATTCGCCACGTTGAACAGGTTCAAGGTGCATGACCCAATCCAGCCTTTTCGTACCGTCAGGACTGGGCGCGGCTTGTTTTTTAAACATTGGGCCGCGCAACAAACTGTCGATCAAATCACTCGCGGCCAACCCCGATTCGGGTTCACAAGTGACGCGCAGGATCGCATCGGCATCTGAATGCGGCCTCGCAACCGGCGTCGCCGGCAAATCTTTCACGGGCTCCTGGCCATGGGTCGCGCCAGTTACCACGGCAACGACTGCGAACATCCACAATCGGCAGAATTGCATAGCAGAGCCTCCCTATGAGTCGCCCAGGCTCGCCAGGCGTTGCCTCGCTAGCTCGGCCGATCGGGTATGGGGAAAGAGTCGAATCACATCGCGATAAATAACGATCATTTCCGTCGGCGGCCGTTGTGCGGCTTCCAATTGCTCAGCGTCGTAAATCATTCGATATGCCACGATCTCGACTCGTTCGCGCACGTCATCAATCGGATCTGCGAGCCCCACACGCCGACGAAGTGTCGTGGCACTCTCTTTTTCACGATCCTCGATCATGCGCCGCGCCAGCCGCGCGTGCATATCCGCTTCTTCTTTCAGTTCTGCGAGTTCGCTGTTCAGATCACGACGCCCCTCGAAGTTGACGTCCGCGGCCACAGTAACAGGCTGCGCGACCTCGGCGCGCCGAATATACAAGCTCACCGCCGTGCTCATCAGCAAGAGGACGACCGCACTACCGACCGCGGCACGCCGTTGCCGGCCGCGACGTTCGGCAAGCCATACGCGCCGTGCCATTTCTGCTGGAGTCAGCAACCGCAGCCGCGTTTGAGCATCCGCGCCGTGTAACAATTCGTCGATGTCGTCATTGCGCAAGGTCATCACTCTTCACACATCGGAGCCAACGATGTCTCGAGTAGTTTCCGCGCGCGAGACAAACGCGCTTCCACGGCGTTCCGCTTGATACCCAATAGAGACGCAACTTCCCGGATACTCATGCCTTCCAGATATCGCAGCACGACGGCTTCGCGATAAGTTTGCGGTAGCCGAGCGACGGCCGCTCGGACTAATTCTGATTTCTCGTTCACCATTAACTGCTGATAACTCGGTCCATCGGCCTGCCGCTTCAATGGTGCGATCCATTTGCGCACGCTCTGCTCGAGCCATCGTCTGCGCTGCAAAGACCTGCAAGTGTTGACCGTAATGGTTGCCAGGTACGTCCATAATCGTGCCTCGTGCCGAAATTGGGCCCGCCTGCGCCAGGCCGCCAGAAACACCGACTGCGTCACGTCCTCTGCTCCATCGGCCCAGGCCAGCAGTCGCGCCGCCAGACCGGCCACCCGCCGCTGGTAACGTTCAATCAACTGTTCGAGCGCCCTCGCATCGCCGCGAGCGAGCCGCACCGCCAGATCGCGGTCCTCAACCTCCGCGTGGGGCGCTTTCACGGGCGGGTTAGCCTGGATGCTGATGTTCATTCGACGTCAGTTTAGACGCCCAAATCACGGATCGCTGACAGACAAAACCACGCGATTTTCCGAGTGCAGCACCCGGTTTCTCAAGGCATGTCATTTCCGTCTCGCCAGCCGCAGGAGGCTATTTACGCCCCTTGTTCTCTCAGAAACCAAATTCCCTAAGAAATTGCTTGCCAATGGTTAGGCGGCCAACTATATTCGGGGGGTCAGCCGTCAGAGAGCAGTGTTCGACGCCGGGGCTGGGAACGTCGCACGCTGGGCAAACTAGGGTTTAAATACCTCAGGCTTTCTGACGGTCAGTTGGGCCAGGGATCTCTTTTTTTCGGTGGTTGCTACTGCGACGACCTCTTCAGCAGACGGAATCGAGCCGCCAGCCGGCCATCGACCGTCCCCCGCTTGCCTGTCGGCCTGATCCCTTGCGCTCGTTGCGATCCGACGTGTGCAGCTAGCCGGCACCTTGTTCCTCGCGGTGGATGTTACTCGTGGTCGATCGTCGCGAACGGTCGTGTTCGTCTCTTCCATGCGCTACGACACCCGTGACGACTTGCCAGGTACGCCCCCCCGCACCCTTGATGTGACCAACCATGACTAACGGATTTTTCCATCGCTATCATTCCCGCGCCTCGCTTGCACCCTTGGCCGTGGCCGTGTTGACCGTTTTCTCGTTCGGTCAACTGCTGGCCGAAAGCGCGCAGGCCCTGCCGATCGCAACGTTCGACACCTCGCTCGGGTCATTCCAGGTGGAATTGCGATCCGACGTGGCGCCGCTGACGGTCGAGAATTTCATCAATTACGTCGACACCGGCGCGTACAACAACACGTTCATTCATCGCTCGATTGCGGACTTCATCATTCAAGGGGGTGGGTACACCGCCAACGGCGCGCCGTTCCCCTACACGACGATCCCCGCGCACATCACGCAAAACGCTCCGGTCCAGAACGAATTCAATCTTTCAAACACGGCCGGCACACTTGCCATGGCGCTCTTGAGTGGCAATCCCAACAGCGCCACCAGCGAATGGTTTTTCAACTTGGTCGATAACTCGTCGAACCTCGACACCCAGAACGGCGGATTCACGGTTTTCGGCGACGTGCTCGGCAATGGCATGAGTGTGCTCGATGCGATTGCCGCCGTGCCGACTTACAACGCCAGCGGCATCTGGGGTGGCGCGTTTGCGAACCTGCCACTGCAGAATTTCGACGTCAATAACACTACCAATCAGATCACGGCGGCTAACCTGATCTTGATCAACAGCGTCACGATTACTGCGCCCGAGCCGGCCGCAGGGATCTTGCTACTTTCGGGAGGCGCACTCGTAGGAACCGGGATGCGCCTTCGCAAACGTCGTCGTCAGCAGATACAAAACGGCAGAACGCGGCACGCAGGAGACGAGCCGGTCTGTGCGAAAAGGGAAAATTCCTAATGCCATTCCGTTTCCGTACACGTTCCACATGGCACCGCACGCGCGGACCATCGGCCTCGCGAAAATCCATCCTCCTCCGCCGAAATAGGCGCGGATCGGCCAGCCGCCGCCGCAGGCGGTAGGCTTGGCTTCCTGGAACGGCAGCCCTATGCGCGAATGCTCGCCGCCGGTGCCGGAGTCTTAGCTGACGTACACCCTCTCACTCGCCGAACGTCGGCAGTCGCCTTCCTCGAAAACTCACGCTGCGAGCTGTTAGAATTCGATCGTGGCCGCGTCGAAAACCGGTCCCTCGACGCAAGTGCGGCGATAATCCCAGCCACCATCGGCGTCGCGCACCTTCGCTACGCAGCTGAAGCAGATGCCGATGCCGCATGCCATCGGCGACTCGAGGCTGACTTCGCACGAAATCCCAGCCGCTCCGGCAACGCCCGCCACCGCGTGCATCATCGGCTCCGGTCCGCAGCAAACGATGTGCGTCCCGGCGGAATTGTCGGCGATTACGTCACTCAGCACGTCGGTCACCAGTCCATGCTTGCCGGACGAGCCATCGTCGGTGCTGGTCAAGACGCACACGCCGAGAGCCGCGAAGTCCGCAACGCCCGCCAGGTATTCGGCGCTCCGCGCCCCGTAGCACAGCGTGACGCGCGGCGCTCGTTCGGCCCTCCGCGGTGGATTTCCGAACGCTCGTGATCCCAGGTACTCGCGCGCGAGCGCCAGAAATGGCGTCTGCCCGATACCGCCGGCGACCATCACCAGGTGTTCGACCGGTCGCGGCGCAAAACCATTCCCCAACGGTCCCCAGACATCGAGCGACGTGCCGGACCGGGCCTCGGCCAGCCGGCCGGTGAACTTTCCGACCACCAGATAGACGACATCGAGCCCCACCGGCGTCCCATCGTTCGCCAGCACCGTGTCATAGAAGGCGAGCGGTCGCCCCAACAGCGGATCATTGCAGCCGGTGAGCCGCATCATGAGAAATTGACCAGGCACGATTTGCCGGGCAATCTCGGGGCAGTCGAAGCGCACCCGATACGTGCCGCGCGCGATCTGTACATTCTCGCGAATCGTGACCGTGCGATACAACGCCCGATCAGCAAAGCAGGCCGCATCCGTGAGCCCCATCAGCCACGCCTTCCTTTATGTTTGCGGCGCAATTTCGAACCCGTCCCCGTTCGAGGCTTGGTTGCAAGTCCCCCTTGCGCTGGTTTAAACCCTGACTTCTCACCACGCACGCCCTTGGCGGGGCGTGACGGCTTCCCGGCACGAGCTCCGTCACCGGACTGCCCCGACGATTTACCACGCCGCTCAGTCGACTTACCCCTACCTCCATGCGCTCCCTTATCCGGCCGCGCCGCGAATTTACCGGGGCGCGCCGAGAACTTCGCAGGCCGCGCTGCTTTCGCCGGACGCGCCGGCCGAGAATCGGCAGTTCGCGAATCCGCAGGTCGGTCATCCTCCGGTAATATCACCGTGCCATAGTTTTCGCGTGCAGGCTTTTTCACCGGCGCCGCCACGGCAGCAGCCGGCTCGCGCGTTCCGCCGGGGCGCAAGTGTGGCCGAGCGCTGGCGGCCGAGCGTTTGCTCCCCTTCGCGCGTACACGCCGGTGCGCTCGCAGCGCGAGAAGCTCCTCGGGCGTGATACGCCGAAATTCCCCGGTGGCCAATTCCCCCAACCGCAAAGGGCCAATCGCAATACGACGCAGCCGTACCACCTTATGCCCGACCTTCGCCAGGATGCGGCGAATCTCTCGGTTCTTCCCTTCGCTCAAGACGATTTCCAACAGCGTGCTTTGCTGCAAACTCTTTTTCACGCGCACGCTCGTGGCCCGTGCCAAGCCTTCGGCCAAGTGGACGCCGCGCCGCAATGACGCCAACACTTCCTGATCGGGCGAGCCGGCGACCTGCACAAGGTAAGTCTTTTCGACACCGTAGCGCGGATGGGCCAGGCGATTGGCAAGTTCCCCGTCGTTGGTCAATAGGATCAAGCCTTCGCTCGACATGTCGAGCCGCCCGACGGTGAACAGCCGCTCGGAAACGTTCGGCAGCATATCGATCACGCGCGGCCGCCCGGAAGGATCGAAATTGGTTGACACCACGCCGGTCGGCTTGTTGACCAGGTAATGCACCAGCCGCGCGTTGCCCAACGGCACGCCGTCGACGGCAACTTGCTGCCCGGCGGCGACCTTCGTCCCCAATTCGGTGATGGTTCGCCCGTCGATCTGCACGCGTCCTTCGGCGATCAGCGCTTCGCACTGACGGCGGCTGCCGACGCCGGCTCGGGCCATGTGCTTTTGCAGGCGCATTTCTGCTTCATGCTCGGTCGCGGCATCGCCTTTTGCTTTTCCACCGGCCGGCCGTGGCGGAAGACCCGTCTTTTGTGCGCCGCGCGAACGTTTCATAGCCGCCAACTTTCCGACAATGAGAATTAAACCAGCGGGCCGCGGATTCCCATAAGCCCGAAGCGCCAGCGAAGGAACGTCTAGCATACTCCATTCCGCCACTACGCGGCAGGAGGCGCGTCGCCGAAATGGGGGCTAAAGTTCGCTGATTCCTGAGCTTAGGGCGATCGTTTCGGCGGCATCGACCGGTGCCCGATCGCCAGGCGGTTCCAAGCGTTCATCGTCGCGACGACCAGCGACAAGTCCACGATCTGCTGCTCGGAAAAGTGCGGTCCGAGTGCCTCATACGCCGCGTCCGGGGCATGCGTCTGCGACACGTAGGTCAGCGATTCAGCCCAACCGAGCGCCGCGCGTTCGGCCTCGTCGAAGAAGGGGCATTCCTGCCAGACGCACAGGCAATCCAATCGCTGCTGCGTTTCGCCATTTCCCCGCGCCTGATTCGAATGCAGATCGACACAGTAGACGCAGCCGTTGATCTGCGACACACGCAACTCGACGAGCGCCCGCAATTTGGGATCGAGCGGAGTGAGTTGCTTGTTGACAGCCGACAATGCCTCGAAGGCCCCATGATTGACGCGGCTATAGTTGGCTCGTGTTGTCATGTTATTTCCTCGCCGACTCTCTTTCGATTTTCACTTTTGGGGACTATCAGCGCCATCTTGTTCCCGAGGCATTGGATTCTTCGGCCCATCCCCAGGCGCGAAAGTGACATCCTTTTCGCCTTTGGTTGGCCCGCGAATCGTATAACGATCGCCAGCAAATCGATGACGCAGCGCACTATTCACCGCGGGATTGAAAATCATCACGACCGCGGCGGACACGAGCAGGATAACTCCCGTCCTCGCCCGCAATTGTGCAAAACATAGACCGCTGCTGATAAACGCCAGGCCGACGCCGATGGCCACCACGCGCAGCTCGATGTCCCAAATGCGAAAGCTCCAAGGCATATCGCGCCAGTGTATTCCGCCGTCGGCGAAGACCTGTTGCGCAAACATCAGAAGATTGCCCGCGATTGTCAGCAACCCAAGTGCGCCCAAAACGACGCCCAAGATCACACCCCATCGCGGCTTTTTGGCGCCGTCGGTCCTGTCTGCCATTTGTCCCCCAATAACGGTGCCATTTAGGGACCGCGAGACTCATGTCGCGCAAGGAGCGGGCAGCGCAGAATGCCCCCGCTAGCAACACGAATCGAATGATAATGGATGGCAGTTGCCAGGGCGAATTTTTCCGGATGACGCAGTGAGCCGGCAATTCACCGGGCGAAGCCTCGATATTGCTAGCGGTTCTCGCCTTCCGAGAAACCGCCGCTGGTGTGTACAATCCGCGCCCTCATATCGTATTTCGGCGCCACTCGTGCGCCTGTCGAATAATCGCCTGGCGCTTCACAGGAGATCCGCCTTGCCACGCATCGCCGCTGTTGCCGTTGCGCTTTCGTTGGTGGCGCTTTCCGGCTGCGCGGATATCAGCCGGCCCGATTGGTTGACGCCCGGCACGGCTCGTCAGCAGCGCACACGTGCCCAGAGGTTCGATCCTTATCCGGATCCAAATGTCGTGCATGACGACGGAAGTGCTCGGCCGCGTGATTATCTACAGCCTCCGCCCGAGGCGGATCGCAACGCACGCTCGGCTCGCGGTGAAGCGTTGCCCGATCGTTGGCAAGCCAACGGACCGTAACGCATTCCTGTCCGATCACAAGATCGCACTGACGGCAAGATGCGAACGGCGCCGCTGCGTCACGTCGTGGCCTCGGCTCGCACGACGAATCAGAAATCGGCCGGGTTATTGCGCGGCGCCGTTTTTCGGTTGCCTGATTGCTTCGCAGGCCGCGCCGGTACGACTTCGTCGGTGTTGGCGCCCTCTCGCGCCGGGGCACTATTGCTAGGCGCTTCGAAGACAGGACCTTCCTCATCGGCGGGAATTCCCTGCGGCGGCGCGGTGCGCCGCGACGACATCAGGCGCTTCCTGATATTGGGATAGTCCACAGGCGCTTGCGAACGCAGCCACGGTTGCGCGCGAGGGAATGTTCCGGGGGCTCCCTGCCACACGCGTCCACGGGTCGCTTCGGGGGGCGGGTATTGAAAATCGCGTGGACGCGCACTGTCCGCCGGGCCCATGCCGATGTCAGGCACCGGATACGGATCCCAAATTTGCGCGTCCGCGATTTGTGCCCGCGGCGGCGGCGGATCGAAGAAACGCGGCAGTTGGATACCACCTGCCGCTTGGATTTGCCCCACCGACCCGCCGGCCACAATCATTACCGCCATGAGAATTGCCAGACGCATCAGCACTTTCCCTTCCGCCGTCAGAGGATACCTGATCGGCACCGTCGCGCCCTCGCTGCGCCGTTCGGCCCCCGCCACGTACGCTGCTCGAGCCGCCCCCCGAAAAAAACAACCTCACCAACGCTCAAGTATTTTCGTCTACCTTCAGCATCGACGCGCCGTGGATGCTAGCTTGAAGCCGCGGCGCGGCGAATTACCGGCATATCCCTTGAGTGCGGCAACTACGGCAAATAGGCGTCCAGAATAATCGCGCTCGCCCGGGGAATCATTGAGGTCGCAGGGCGCTGGGCGGGCACGAGCAACGTCTCGCCGAATTTCAAAGGCACCTCGGCCGCGTCGCCGGTCACGGTCACCGCGCCCTCGACGACCGTGAGAATGTGACAGCGATCGTCATCCGGCAAATCTTGCGACGTCGTTAGGCGCCAGCGATCGAGCACAAACTTATCGCACGACACCAACCGTTCGCGCTGTGGATTCTCTGTTGCGCTGGGTCGCGCCGGTGTTATCGGTCCCGCCTGATAATCGATCGCCTCGAGCGCCTCGGCCAGGTGCAGCGTGCGCGGCTGACCGTCCGGGCCCACGCGATTCCAGTCGAACAGCCGCCACGTCGTGTCGCTCGCTTGTTGAATCTCGGCCACCAGCAAGCCATTGCCAATCGCGTGAACGACGCCGGCCGGCAAAAACACGCAATCGCCTACTTGAGGCGCGAAACTGTGCAGACACAGCTCGCAAGTCCCGCGCGAGATCTCCCGTTCCAGCGCCGCGCGATCGAATCCACGCTTCAGGCCGGCATAGATCAAACTCCCCGGTTCGGCGTGCATCACGACCCACGCCTCGTTCTTGCCAAGATCCGGTGGCAAGAGTCGCGCCGCGCGTGCATCATCCGGATGAACCTGCACGGACAGCTTCTGCTGCGCATCGAGAAACTTCCATAGCAACGGAAAACGCGGCTGCGGCGCATGCCGGCCCAACAGCGCGCCGCCGTGCGTCGCAACTAGCTCGCCCAATGACTTCCCGGTGAGCGGCCCGACGGCAACCCGGCTCTGATCCGCGCCACGATCACAGATCTCCCAGCTTTCGGCGCACGTCGATTGCTCGTCGCACGATTTGCCCAACAGTGTGCGCAGCTTGTCGCCTCCCCATAGGTAATGCCGAAACAAGGGCTGAAATCGCAGCGGATAAAGCGAGGTCATGGCGAAGATTCAATTCCTGGGAAACAAGTTTCGAAGGGCAGGGCAGGGGGGCCAAAGTTGCCCCTCGCCCCCACGAGTGTTATGATCCGCTCAGGCCGTTCCTGCCGAATCATTCCCTCCCGCCGCGCCCCTGTGGATTCTTCCGCATTTCGTGGCGCAAGACGTACAATAGACCGCTCGCTTTGCGGGGCAACCTGATCGACCACGCCGTCTGAAACCGTCCACCGATGACGCCCAAACCCAACGAAGATCTGTTTCAAGATACCACGATGACCTTCGGGGAACACCTCGAAGAGTTGCGCTCCGCGCTCTTCAAGGCGCTCTTGGGTTTACTCGCGGGCTGCTTGATCGGGCTGTTCGTGGGCGACTACATGGTCGAGCTGATTCTCAAGCCGCTCGAAGGCGCGCTCGAGACCTATTACGCCGCCACGTCGGTTGTGAAATACAACGAATGGGCCGAGCTGCGCCGCGAGAAAAATCTACCGGTGCCCTACTCGCCGGAACAAATCAAGCAGTTGGTCAATCGCGACCACATGCTGTTCGACATCGTCTATGTCGATCCGCGCCAAGCCTGGCAGGAAGCCACGCGCATCAATCCGCAATGGATCGGCAAGCTCCCCGCGGCCGCTGAACCGGACCTAGCCGCCGTAGCGGCGCCGCCCGAGAAACAGGACACGCCACAGGAAGCCCCCGAGATCATCGCCGGGCTGGCCCCCGTCCTGATGTTTCACCCCGGCGCCGAGGACGACCGCGTTCACGCGAAGAGCTTCAGCTTTCCCGAGATGTTCACCATCTGGTTGAAGGCCTGTTTGGTCGTCGGCACGATTATCTCGAGTCCGTGGGTCTTTTATCAGATATGGAACTTCGTCGCGTCCGGGCTCTACCCGCACGAGAAGAAATACGTCCACATGTTCTTGCCGTTCAGCCTGGGCCTGTTCCTGCTCGGCGCGGCCACGGCCTATATCTTCGTCTTCAAGCCGGTGCTGGGCTTTCTGTTGACCTTCAACAGCAGCCTGGGCGTCGATCCCGATCCGCGCATCAGCGAATGGCTGGGCTTTGTGCTGCTATTGCCGCTAGGCTTCGGCATCAGCTTTCAATTGCCGCTGGTGATGCTGTTCCTCGACCGGATCGGCATCTTCAACGTCCGCTCGTACATGGAAAAGTGGCGCATCGCGGTCCTGGTGATCTTCATCATCTCGGCCATCCTCACGCCAGCCGACCCGTACAGCATCCTGTTCATGGCGGTGCCGCTGACGTTCCTCTACTTCGGCGGCGTGCTACTGTGCCACTTTCTGCCGAAGCACACGAGCGCGACCTAAACGCCCGCGGAACGGAAATTCCCAGTGCCCGACGCGCCGGTCTTTAAGCGTCGAGCCGTCGAACGCCCTTCGAGTAAAGGCAATTCGTCATTGGATGACAGCTCTGTAGGCAAACTGTAAGCCTTTCGGCAGAATGGTTTTGTGGCTAAAAGGCTCTGACAAAACCTTGGTTTTATAAAACACAATCGTGATGAGCGATTCGGAAACAGATGACAGAGGCAGCCAGAGTGTTCCAGGCGGCCTGGATGATTTCCAATCGATCATACCGCACTCGCATTCGACGCAATCCTTTCAGCCAACTGATCGTTCGCTCGACGACCCAACGAATCTTGCCGAGGCCGCTGCCGTGAGCTGTTTTGCGTCGAGCGATGAACGGTTCGATGCCCAGCCAGCGCAGCAGGTGGCGGGTGTCGTCGCTGTCGTACCCTCGGTCGGCGAAGACTTCGTCCGGAAGTTGCTTCGGTCGGCCCGGTTTGCCGCCCACGGCCGGAAAGTCCAGCACGATCGGCAGGATCTGAGTCTGGTCACTGGTGTTGGGCGAAGCGGTACGAATCGCCATCGGTATGCCATGTCGGTCGACGAGCAACGTGTGTTTTGTGCCCAGTTTTCGTCGGTCGACCGGACTCGGACCTGTGTCATCACCGCCCCCCATCGCACGCACGATCACACTATCGACGATTGTTACGTGCGGATCGAGCTGGCCATGCTTGCGCAACAACTTGAGCAAGTGCATATGCAGCCGATCCCAGATTCCCAGCGCTTCCCACTGCCGCAAGCGACGATGAGCAGTGCGGCCCGAGCAGTCCATCTCGGCCGGCACGTCCTCCCAGCGGCAGCCGCTACACAGCACAAACCAGATGACCCGCATCACCACGGCGTGTGCGATCGGTGGGCGACCACCACGAGGGCCGACCGATTGTTCCGGCGGCAGATGAGCTTCCAGTTCCTCCATAAATTCGTCCGGCATCTGAGCGCTGGCCATGATCGTCTCCTCCTGAGGTGAAAAACACTCAGGCAAGCCATGCGCAAATGTCGTGCCAATAGGTTTTGTCAGAGCTTCTAAGAGCAGAACTCTCTATCTGTCGAGATCATTGCCATGTCTGTGGCGCATCAATGGCCGTGTCGGACTCGGTTTGTGACCGCGCTGACCATCGTCGCGAACATTCTTGCGGCGACGGTCAGGCTCGCCGCAGACGAACAGCCCACCCCCGTGAGCCAGCTCATCTCGCCTGATCGCCAGCATGTCGCCTATGGGCAGACGGCCGTCGGGCCGATGGGTGATCAGAAGGTGCGTATCATCGTGGGCCATGCCGACGGTTCGCAGCGGCGAGCCTTGCCGATCGACGCGAACTTCGTGGACAAAGTGCAGTGGTACGGCAACGACCGCATCGCTTATGTCACAGCACACGGTGAAGATGGATATCAACTAATCGACCTGCAGGGCCAACCGGCAGGCAAGTTGCAATTGCCGCCAGGCTGCGATTCATTCTTCCATCAATGCCTGTCCCCCGATGGTAAAACGATCGCCTTTTGCGGCAACTATTGCGCCGAGATCAACGAACGGTTCCCGAACGATAAGGAGCGCCGGCGGTATCTCAAGGCGCATCCAGAGATCAAGCAAGCGCACGGATTATTCTTGTTGGACCTGGCGACGCAGTCTGTGAGCCAAGTTCTTGAAGAGACCGTGGCGAACCTGCCGTGCTGGTCGCCGGATTCCAACTATCTGGCCTTCGGTATCGGCCATTATGTGAAGGACTATCCCCTAACAATTGTCGAACGAAAAACCGGCAAATTGCATCGGCTCACCGCCAAGGGGACCGCTTCCGGCTGGTCACCAGACTCGAAGCGCCTGGCAATCGTTACCGAGATCGTGCAAGGGGGCGGTTGGCTCGGTGGTATTCCGTTGGACGGAGCCATCGGCGTCCTCAACGTGGCAAAGGCGTTGGAAACCGGCGCGACGCAGGTCGATCGAATTTCCGACGCGCCGGCGAATGTTTCAATCAAAGAACCGTATTCACGGTCGATGAGCGGATTCTACGGCGCCGCCTGGTCGCCGGATGGAAAGAGACTCGCCTATCGTCATCGTGAGTCGTTGCGAAACGCGGCGAAAGCGACGACGATCCGCGACGAAGTGTGGGTTGCGCAGCCTGATCGCCGAGAAGCCCAAAAGGTCCTCAATCACGGGGCAGCCGAATTGGCTTGGGCGGACGAACACACCCTGCTGTGGGTGAACGACGGTCAGTTCGGTACCGTTGACATCGAACTGGACGGCCAAGCCGCGCTGGGGCCAACGCCTGAAACCACGGAAAACCAATTCGCCGTCATCGGCCGCATCACCGATGACAAAGGCCGTCCGATGGAAGGCGTTGAAGTCCGCGCGGCAACCGGCAGTGGTACGTTGCGGATGAACGCACCGGTCAAGACAGACACTGCGGGAAGCTACGAAATTCATTTCGGTCCAGGAGTAGCGAACGTCGACGACGGGTCGAATCTTCAAGCTGTGACGATTACCGCACGTAAAACTGGGTTCTATGAAAAAGATGCATGTCAGCAAGGCTACCTAGGCATGGCGAATTACCGGACCAAGGAAATTCGCAACGCAGGGGCGCGCTTCCATACAATCGTTTATCGCGGCCAGCCGCGCAAATTGAACTTCGTGATGTTGCCGGCCGCGAAGGCCGTTGTCGAGCTAGTCGATCTCAACGGCAAGCCACTGCCTGATTACTTGCTGGAACTTCGCGGCGAAGAGATTCCGCTGGCAATCGGCCTACTGCAGTCGACAAAGACCAATGGCGAAGGAAAAGCCGAATTCGCCGACGTGCCGTTGACACTGTTGTGGTTTTCCCTTGGCGGGCGAGATAAGGTTCGGACCGAACCTATCGACTTTCGCAAGCCCGGCGAAGTGCGCTATCGACTAACGTACGACGATATTGCAGGCACACTGGCCGTGGAAAGTCCCTAGAGCCGGATGCAAGCCTGCGATGGCAGACGCTGGCCGCAGCACGAGTAGGGACTGCCGAAGCTCGAGATGACAAGATCCCCGGTGAGACCAAAACAAAAAGCCCCGGGGACGTCGCCAAACGTCACCGGGGCGATCTCGTTTGCTTGTTCGGTCGTATCGCTAACAGCAGTCGGGCCGCTGTCGAAACATCACTGTCGAAACATCAATTGCGTAAGAGCACTCTTAGCTGCGGCGACGGCGCCACTGGTGCAGTGCCATGCCGACCATGGCCGTGCCGAGCATGATCACGGTCGATGGCTCGGGAATGTTGTTTCCCTGATGGAACGTCTGCGTGATGAACGTCAGTCCCGGAGTGCCGCTGCCATTGGGATCGGCATTGAACGAGAGAACGTCCTTCTGCACGAACACCAGGCTATGCCCGGTGGCGAAGGAACCACTGTCGCTCGACTGCGTCGGTCCGGCAACGCCGTTTTGGGCGCTAGCAAAAATCGTGAGGGTCAGGCTGGGATCAGTCGGCAGAAAGGTTTCGGTGACGCTGACCACGCCATTGGCCGTTGCGCCGAGCGGGGTGACGGAAGGGTCGCCCGCCAACGTGGCCCCCGTGACCAAATGTGTGTTGTCGTTTTCCGCGACTTGAAAATCGATCAAGGCATCCGATCCACCGCTGGTGGGCGAGTCGAAGAACGAGCCTTCGAACTTCAAGCCAACATCCATCGTGACCGGATCGGTGTAGGCGCTGACGGTGACGTTCGCCGAGTTTGGCATATCACCCGTGCCGAGATAGGAAAAGCCGCTGAAGGTCAGCGTACCGACCGAGATCGACCCGCTGCTATTGATCAGGTCGAACAGCGTCGTGGCTGATGCGGTGCTCGGGTTCATGCCGCCGAGGACCAAGGCCACGCACGCGCAGCCGCCGAAAAGAGTTCTCATGCTCATTTGCGCCTCAAAAGGTTTTTCCGGGTGTCGAGTCGTTAGCTTTCCAAGTCAAAAATGCGAAATCATCGTCGTACGCACGTCAGTACCTACACGTCAGATCCAAAAGGAGCTTTCGAGGGCGCTGCGGCGAGGTCTCAACGATCAGGCGTTCGTAGACGTGATGCGCCGAAGCGCAAAAACCCACAAAGGGCTGATCACAGGGACGTCACCGGAGGAGAACCCACGAGGAACCAGAAGGCTCGACTCGCTAAAGGAAAAAATTGTGGGGGTTCTCAGTTCAGATCATTAGCGTTGCCAGAATACCCGCGACTATGGGGATTAGCTTGATCCTGCTTAGGTTAGATACCGACCGCGTTTCCGGGCGCCTGTGTCCGACGACACGCGCACGAATAACCGCGACTCTGCGATAATCCCCAGCATCGTTAATCTCTCCTTTTATGCAACTACTTTTCACGGATTTTTCGGAAATTTGTGAAGAAAAGCCGAAAAACTCGGGTTTTCGCCGCATTTTGTTTCCGCTCCTTATGAATCCAGGCCCCCCACCTGGCTTTCTCAACAGGCTAAAAAATTGGCACAATCTTATTGCTTTTGCCAAATGCAAGTGGCTAAATTATTAGCCTGATGGCGCAGATTCTCGACGCGCCACAACCGCCCAGGGGAAGGGACCTCCGAATGGTCAAACGCGGCGAACCACCTCTCAGCCGGCGCGAGCGGCAGATCATGGACGTGATCTACGCCAAGGGGCAGGCGACGGCGCTCGAAGTCACGGACTCGTTGGTCGACGGCCCCGGCAAGACGGCCATTCGCACCCTGCTCCGCATTCTGGAAGAGAAGGGGCACCTCACGCACGAACAGGTCGGCCAGACTTACGTCTATCGCCCCACGCATGCGCGCGAGGTCGCCGGCCCCTCGGCGCTCAAGCGCATTCTCGAAATTTTCTTCGGCGGCTCGTTAGAACAAGCCGTCGCGGCCCACCTCAGCGAGACGGAAAACGACCTCGACGATCAAGAACTGAAGCGACTCATCGACCTGGTACAAAGCGCAAGAAAATCGCGCAAGGGTGACAAAACATGATGCGACTGTTGCCGGATCTGGGCGGCTTTTTCGAATCCGGTTTTCACGTGACGTGTCGCGCAACGGTCGTGCTGCTGCTGGCAGCGCTCGTCACGCGCGCGTTGCGCCGCTCTTCGGCCGCCCTGCGGCATCTGATTTGGTCCGCCGCCATCGTGGGCATACTCGTCATGCCGTGCCTGGTCGGAATCGCGCCGCTCCGTTTTCATCTTCCCGAGGCGCTTGCGCCAGCGACTGTCGAACGATCAGCGATGAGCATTTCCGATGAAACTGCTTCCTTGCCAATCACGGCCGTCGATGCGCGCGAGTCCGCACTTCGCTCTAACGCTCCTGTTAAAAACGCCCCGGACGACGCACATCCTCGGGCCATCACATCCGAATCCGCGCCGACGCATCCCGACATAAGAATGAATTGGGGCGCCGTGACTGTCATGACCTGGTTCGTAGGAGCCTTGGTCGGCCTGTTTCCTCTGCTATTGGGAACAATCAGCCTGCGTCGTCTGCGCCGCAATTCGCAGCCGCTATCGGGCGTCGCGGCGGACGAACTCGCACAACTCGCGAAGTCTTTGGTCGGAAATCGGTTCGTCGCGGGGCTCCTGTCGCCCGAGCGGCGGATGCCGATGACCTGGGGCACGCTGCAACCCGTGATCGTTTTTCCCGCCGACTTCAATGACTGGTCCCCCGAGCGGCGCCGACTGGTGATGCTTCACGAGCTGGCCCACGTGCGTCGCTGCGATTGCCTGTTTCAGATTCTGGCGCAGGTCATGCGAGCCTGGCATTGGTTCAATCCGCTTGCGTGGTGGGCGTTGCGGCAGCTCCGTCTCGAGCAAGAACAGGCATGCGATGATTTCGTGCTGAACCACGGCGCGAACGCCGCGGATTATGCCACCGATCTATTGTCGATCACGGCCAGCCTAGACGATTACCCGTGGGATTCGGCGGTGGCGCTGGCGATGAATCGAACCACCAGGCTCGAACGCCGGTTGCAATCGATCCTCGATCAAACTCGCAATCGCCGGCCGCTGACCAAGGCGATCGTCGTGCTCTCAACCATCGTGGTCGTCGGCGTCTTCCTGGGCGTTGCCGGAACTCGGCGTGCGGTGGTTCAGGCGGCCCCGCTCGACCCTCCGTCAGCGCTAGCCCCCGCGCAGAACGAAGCCACGTCTGGGCCGCCGCTTAAATTCACTACCACAACGCCGCAATCGAAGACGGTCACGATTACGCAGCCCTACGTTGGTCATATCAATTCGCAGCGGCACATCAACGTGCGAGCGTTGGAGAAAGGCTATCTCGAAGCGATCTCCGTCAAGGAAGGGCAGTTCGTCAAGAAAGGGGATTTGCTGTTCAAGGTCATCCCAGGCCTCCATCAGAAAAAAGTCGATGTCGAACTGGCGGAACTGAAGCGCGCCCGCATCGAGTACGACTACAACCAAAAGCTGCACAACGACAAAGTCGTGTCGCAAAACGAGGTCGATGTACACAAGCTCAAACTCGATAAGGCGCAGGCCCAAGTCGATCTGGTGACCGCCCGATTGGACTTTGCCTCGGTGAAAGCCCCCTTCGACGGCCTCATCGACCGACTACTGTTTCAGGAGGGGAGCCTGGTACTCGAAGGCGAGGTCCTCACGACCATGTCCGACAACAGCGGAGTGCGGGTGTACTTCAATGTCCCCGAGGCTCGCTACCTCGACTACATGCAAGATCCGCACAAGGAAGTTTGGAAGATCGAACTCCGGCTGGCTAATGGCACAAGATTTCCGCACGCTGGCGAGCTGGGCGCGATCGAAGCCGACTTTAACAATGCCAGCGGCAACATCCCCTTCCGCGCGGACTTCCCCAACCCAAAACGGCTGCTGCGCCACGGCCAAGCCGGCACGATCTTGATGAGCCGTGAATTGAAAGACGCACTCATCATCCCGGCGCGCGCCACGTTCGAAGTTCTCGGCAAGCGGTACGTTTACGTCATCGACGAAAACAACATCGCCCACCAGCGCGAGATCACGATCCGAAGCGAAACCGAGGACGGCTTCGTGATCGACAAGGGACTCGCCACGCACGACCGCATCCTGCTGGAAGGAATCCGCAACGTGCATGATGGTGAGAAGGTGTCCCTCTAGGCGTGCGCCGAGCGTTTCCTTGCGCTCGGTGATGGTCGTGACGGCCCACGAAAATCTACTTATGTGGCGCAAGAATCTTCTTGACTATTGCAATAGTCTCGGATAGCCTGACTATCAAGATAGTCCAAGGAGAAGTCTATGTCCCCCAAAGAAGCTCTTGGTCCGCTAGAACTCGACGTTCTGCAATACGTCGGCGACCATCACCCCATTTCCGTTCGGGAAGTCGCCGACTACTTCGCGGAGACAACCGGCCGCGCCAGGACGACCCTCCTGACGACAATGGTACGTCTGCGAGCAAAAGGTTTTCTTATTCGCAAGAAGGTGAACGGTTTGCAGATGTACAGTCCTACGTTGGGTAAGGCCGAGTTTCTGCGCGGCCTGATTGCCGACTTCGTGGACGAGTCATTGGGCGGAGCGGTCTCGCCGTTCATGGCATACCTTTCTAAATCTTCGCTGCTTACCCCTGCAGAGGCTCGCAAAATCGAGCAACTTCTGAAACGCATTGAAGCGAGGGAAAAGGAGCGAACATGATCTCGGCCTGGAACGATTTTGCAAACGTGTGGGCGACGGCTCTATGGCGAGCCTCGTCGCAGGGTGCCATCGCGGTGGCGATTGCTTGGGCAATTACTCGCTGGTTCAAATTGTCGCCTCGGGTCGTTTGCTGGATGTGGCGGTTAGTCTGTCTAAAGTTGCTCGTCACATTTGTCTGGGGTCAGCCAATCGAGCTAGAACTTCTGCCGGCGCGGGTGCAACAGACCTCAATCCGCGCCCCGATGCCGCAAACAAAAGTCGACTGGAGCCTTGAGCCGAGCTTTGAAAAACGTGATTTTGCTCCTCCACCGCTACGACACGAACCAGTCAGAATAGCGATAACATTCTGGGCGTTTCTTCTACCGATCTGGTTGCTCGGCAAGGCTTTTTGCATCTACCGAAGCATTCGACAGTGGAGCACCGCAGGTCGATTGCTAAATGCGGGAAAGGTCAAGACAACATCGTGCCTCCTACAGCTATGCGTCGAGGAAGGAGGGAGGCTGGGCGTTCATCGGGTGCCGGCCGTGCATCAATCGCCCGACGTGCGAAGTCCCGTCCTCGTCGGGATTTGGCGGCCAGCGATTATCGTCCCCGAAAATACTGAGCAGACGTTTGACGAACCTGAACAACGCATGATGTTGGCTCACGAGTTGGCGCACCTCAAACGACACGATTTAGCGTGGAACTGGCTCCCCACGGTGGTGACTTGGTTATTTTATTTTAATCCTCTCGTTTGGCTCATGGTTCGACGGTGGTCCGAAGCGCAAGAGGCGGCGTGCGACGAGATGCTGATACAGAATGGAGTTGCCCAGCCGGCAGACTACGGTCGCTTGCTCGCAAAGGTATCCGCCCTCTCTTGCTTGGGTTCTCGCCCCGGCCTTGCGGTTGCTGGAGTCGTGGGTGCCTATCGCAATCTTGAACGACGAATTTTGACGATGGCTCGCCTGAAACCGTTTTCCGCGCGACGCATGGCGGTGGCTGCGTTGTTGCTTTCAACGACTGGAATAACGACCGTCGTTCCCTGGAGACTTGTTGCTCAAGAGACGAAAACAACACAAGAACTTGTCAGCGTGGCGAAGAAAAAGGGGGGCATAAACTTCGCTCCCGCTGAAGACATTTCGAAAGTGCGGCGAGTTTCTGGTGAACACGCGATTACGCTTACGGGCCATGCAACGGATGCTCACAACAACCCGGTAGCCGGCGCACGGGTATACCTCATGCCACTGGGCGTAGATCGGGAGAAAAGTATCGCGAACACAACCACAGATAGCGAGGGAGCATTCGAATTTCGCGATGCGAAGTTGCCCTTGGATTCTCGCGAGCACCCCCGAGGGGCTTTCCAGATATATGGGACCGCGCCCAAACTAGGGCTTGCTTGGCAGGGAGATCGCTATTTTTATCCTGTAAATCGCGCTCAAGGCAATCCGGATGAGCGGCGCGCCGTCTACGCGGATGACAACCTCGTCGCCGACCTCAAATTCGACAATGAGGCGGTTTTGAACGGGAGAGTCCTGGACGAGGCGGGCAACGCGATTCCGAGCGCGGAAATCGTTCTTCAGCAATGCCATAAACTGGGAAGCGAAGTCAAACCAGCACGAGACGACCGCTACTTGATCGCACTCGATGATGCGCCAATCACGATTTCGGACGCCGAAGGCCATTTTGTCTTGCCCGGTCTGACGAAGGAAACAGCGGCGTTCATCAGGGTCACGCATCCAGACTTTGGTGATTACGGTTTTGAAGTGGGGCTTACCGACGATCCGGGGCTAGAGCGGGAAGACAACGGCCGAAAATTGATCGTTGGCGAAGCGAACCTACGATTGACCCATGCCCGCAATGTTCAATTGAAAGTGGAGTATGGGGACACGGGCGTGCCCGTGACTGGCGTAAGTATTTGGGGTGTACATCGTGATCGAGAAAATATCTTTATTACGGGAAGGACTGACGAAGCCGGTGTTCTGAATCGTGCCGTCTTGCCGGGCGAATACACGCTTGATATTCGCCCGGGCAGCGCGACGTTACGAGCAGGGTACATTGCGATGCGACTCCCGCTGGTGGTTAACGATAAACCACAAGAGCAGACAATCGTTATTCAGCTTCCAGCGGCTTGCACTTTAGATATCGAAGTTGTTGACGCGGACAGTGGCCGAGGAATCCCGAACGTCATAGTTGCAGACGCTGCGGAATTCGAAGGAGGCGCTAAATGGACTGGGCATGTTATTTATGGCGAGACAAATACCGCTGGGAAGCTTCGCAAGCTTGTACCGGCTGGCAAGCATATGTATGGCCCGTTACCGCCACGCGGCTACGAAGTCGTCGATTCGTCGAATGTCCCCACCGATCTACCCAGTGGCGGGATTGTTCCGTTACGTTTCAAACTCCGCAAGCAGGCGGATGACGCTGAGGCTGAGGCGGAGCCTATTCCGAATCAGCCCCATACGGATCAATCTAAGGGCGACACACCGGATAAGGAGTTGGTCAGTGGGGCTGGAACAGAGAAGGAGGTACCGGCAACAGTTACGGGTACGTTTACCGCCGACCCCGCTCATGAAGAGGCACAGACAGCAAAGTCCGATCCAGCCGCCCAGCGTTCTCTCAAGCGGCTAAAAGAACTTGGAGCCACACCCGCCACCTTGAAACAGATCGGCATTCAAGGCGGCTGGAAGGGAACAGACGCTGACCTGCGTCTAGTGAATGACTTGCCTGATCTCGAATGGCTTTACCTTGATCTGGAAGAGCATGTTGGAATCGAGTCTCTCGGGAAATTGGAACTAAAGCGTCCCTTGAACAATCTGGCCTTGTCACACTTGTCGGACGGAGTGCTGGAACGAGCGCCAGAATTATCCGAATGCGACCGTTTGACCCTTCTTGATTATGAGATCAGTGACGAGGGATGGCGACGGTTTGCCCAACTTGTCGATGGCGTCAAGATTCTCGAATTGAACGGCGCAGCCGGCCCCGTTGGCATCAGCGACAAGGGGCTCAAGGAAATCAGCCTGATTCGCAGTCTCACCGGTCTTCAAATCTTCAATGGCGACATTACAGACGACGGACTCCGGCATCTTACCGGCCTTGATAAACTCGCGAATCTGAATCTGAGTAATTGCGCCAAAGTTCGTGGCTCAGGGTATGCACATTTGGCAGCGGTTAAATCATTGCGGCATCTTTCAGCGTTTCCCATCCGAATCGACAACGATAATCTGCAGGTACTCGCCAAGCTCACGCAACTAGAATCGATATCTCTTCAGGTCGAATTTCCCGCGACTGAACTAGGCCCCAAGGACATTGGCCCTCTCAAAGATTTGTCAAATTTGAGATCCATGACGATCACCAACGTGGGCCCGAGGGTGAAGGAAGACCTTGGCAACGCGGTATTGGCTGCGGTCGGGCAGATGCAATCCCTCAGCAGTTTGCGGATATACGGCCTTGGGATGAGCGTTGACGGCGTTGACGCGCTCGTCAAGGCACCGAGCCTACAAGAATTGTATCTGGACTCAGTAGAACTTCATGAGCAGACTCTAACAGCGCTTAAACGACTGAAAGACTTGCGAAAACTTGGACTCGGTAGCGTAGGTGTCGTCGGAGACGCCGCATTACAAAAACTAGTGGCGTTTGAGCAGCTTACGCAGGTGTCGCTTACCGGCAGCGGATTAAGCGACGATGGCTTGGCGAAGTTTGCAAATCTCCACGCCCTTGAAATCCTGAACTTGCCCGACAGCAAAATCACTGGCACAGGCTTGGCGGGACTTGCGAATCTCAAGCAGTTGAGAACGCTAACGCTATCCGATTCACCATTCAATGACGAAGGATTTCAACTGCTACGCCGCCTGCCGACGCTCGAATGGCTCTACTTGGGCAAGACGATGATCACCGATCAGGGCCTCAATGCCATTGGAATGCTGCCTAATTTGCGAATGCTTAATTTGGACGACGCCAACATCACGGTTGACGGACTGATTAAGTTAAGCGACCTCAAGCGGTTGAGCTACATTTCTGCCGTTGGTATGAAGGTGTCCGACGCAGAAATGGCTCGTTTACGTGCTGCACTGCCCAAGACGCAGATTTCAGTTGCCGCCCCCCCCGCAGGCATCAATGGATTCGTTTATGTCGCTGACTGGGCCATAACCGAAGAAGACGGCAGCGAACCGGCCGGCGAGTTAAAGGCAGATTCGTCTAAAGAAGCCTCTCCGCAGGATCATGGAAATCGCACGGATAACAACAAAGCGTATCGCGCCCGGCCAGAACTGCTGACACCTCATAGTGATCGCACCGAAGATGAGACGAACAAGTTCTCCTCTTCCCTCAAGCCTGCAACAGCCACCATTCAAATAAAGGCGAATGATAGTAACGTCACTCGTCAGCCTTTTGCCAGCACGAGCGATCTGTCCGATGGCCACACCGTCCAATACACCGAAACACGGACGATTCGAATTCCGAGCGGCCCAAAAGTGCAGGGTCTGATTCGCCGTGTCAAGGTGATGGGCCGGTATCGCATGCGAGAGGAAATGACGCATACACCGGGCGATGAACCGGAATCTGGCGACTCCAGTTCCTACGTGCAAATCACGGATGCCAAAAAGGGCATTCACTTGAGCCTATCGCCGGATGCCAAAAGCTACGAGTACGTCCGGCAAATCTTTGGCATCAATGACAAGGGTGAGGTTGTCGAATCGAAACCGGAGCCACAGCCGCAAGTTGATTACTACGGTCGCATGCGGAACGTGCCCATCGAGACGGCAACAAAACTCAATGACCGATTCATTGACGGCAAGGTCGCAAATGGCTTTGAGGTCATTAAAAAGGTTGAGCGTGCCAAAGGCACGGATACTTGGACTCGCAAGTATTGGCTGGACCCGAAGACGAAACTGCCCGTGCAGGTCGAAATCTCATTACGCACCACCGATCCACACAGAGCCGAATCCGATTGGGTGCAAAGTGCCATCGTTTTCGACGAGCCACTGAATCCAGAGATATTTAGCACAGAGCCCCCAGATGGCTTCAAGAGGGAGCGAGAGCATTAACGCCCTATTACTTTGTCATTGCGATTGAAATCCCCCCTCATCCACCCTGCACAGCTCCCTACTCTCGACATCCATCGCCGTCAACCAACCGCGCCGGGGCACCAGACGCTAGCACGCGTGTTACCAAGTCGTCAGCAGTTTGAGGTTGCCGTAGGGCCGCCGGGCGCCGAAAATCCGCCGCGCTTAAACGATCGGTGGACGGGATCAAGCCTTCCCTTCGGAAGCTGAAACTTCGTCCTCCGGCGACAATCCCGGGCTCTTCGCACTTCACAATGGCCCGTGACGTCGGTCGACGAACACCGATCCGGCCTGCCCGATAGGCCGCGCGAGCACTGCACATCTCAAGCGGGCGATTCACCAGGGAAGGTGGCGATGGCGGACTTCATTGGCAAGATCGTCGGGTGGCGACGCGGAACAGCCGCGACGAAGCGCAAGTCGACACGCCCCCAACGCGGACGCCGGCTGGGATTCGAGTCGCTTGAAGATCGGCGCGTTCTCTCCGGATCGCCCGTGTCGGGCTCGATCGCGTCGATCCAAACGAATCAAGGAACTCAGACCGACGTCTTCGCCATCGGCACCGACCACCAGGTCTATCTCGAGACCTCGAATGGCCTCGGCGGTTGGAACGCCTGGACCTTGACACAGGCGGGCACGGTGAAAGAAATCGCCGCAGCGCACGACGGCGCCGGAAATCTGCATCTCTTCGCCATTCGCGACGACAACCAGGTCTATCAAGAGGTCTTGCAAAACGGCGTGTGGTCCGCCTGGTCGTTAACGCAAGCCGGATACGCCTCGGATATTGCCGCGCAGGCAAATGTCGCGCCCGGCAGTTCGCTGCAACTGTTCATCATTGGCTCGGACAGCCAGGTGTATAGCGAGTCGACCACTTCCAGCGGAAGCTGGTCCCCGTTGGCGCTGACGCGGGCCGGCACCGCCAAGCAAATCAGCGTGATGATGGACAGCGTCGGCGAAACGCACGTATTCGCCATCGGCGCCGACAATCAGGTGTGGACCGAACATTCGATCACAGGCGGCACCTGGAGCGTTTGGACCCTGACGCAGACCGGCATCGTCCAGGAAATTTCAGCACCAACAGCCACTACCGCCCAAAGCCCCGTGAAGGTGGTCGCCGTGGGCGAGGATGGCCAGGTCTATGTCGAAACCAGTGCCAACAACTGGAAGGGCTGGACGCTGACCCAGCCCGGCACCAGCAAGGGAATCACGTCGTTCAATAACAGCGCCGGCACCACGATTGTCTTCTCGATCAACTCTGACCAGCAAGTTTACGAAGAGCTGTCCAACAATCCCTGGAGCCCCTGGAAGCTGACGGCTGCCGGAACCTTCCTCGGTGGCGACATCGTCAACTCGCCCGCATCGTCACTATCGATCAACACCGGCGCCGCGGTCTACGATCCGGGAGGACTGCCTATCCTGGTCGCGCCCGACGCCACGCTTTCGATCGGCGACGGTGAATTTGCCAATTCGGTGCTGACCGTCACGGACAAATCGCCGTATGTGAATGATCGCCTGTCGATCTGGTCCTCTGGCGCGCTCGTCGTGTCGGGCAACGCGCTGATTTTTAACGGTACGATGGTAGGCACCTTTACCGCGGGCCGGACCGTGACCGTGACGTTCAATGGCACCGCCACGCAGAACGCGATTCAGGCCGTGGCACAACATATCACCTTCACGAACATCGTTTCCGCGCCGATGCTCGGCAATCGCACGATCAGCGTCGCGCTAAAAGTCGGCAGCCTGGGCTATCCCGCCTCGACAACGCAAACCGTCGAGCTGATTTCCTCGACCAGCACCACCGTCGGCGGACCGGCCGTGACTTACAATCCCGGCGAGGCGCCGATCGCCATTGCTCCCGCGGCCACGCTCACGACCGGCAGCGCGATGGCCAACTCATCGCTGAAGGTCACCGACACGTCACCCTACCTGAACGATCGCCTGGGGATTCAATCCTCGGGTGCGCTGGTCGTGTCGGGCACGACGCTCATCTACAACGGCACCGCGGTTGGCACGTTCACGACCGGTCGAACCGTGACCGTCACGTTTAATACCAATGCCACGCAGGGCGCCGTCCTGGCGGTGATGCAGAACATTACTTTCATCAGCATCGTACCCAGTCCGATGATCGCCAACCGACCGATCAGCTTCGAGCTGAAGGCCGGCAGCTCGGGCTTTCCGGTGACAATGACGCAAACGGTTCAACTGGTTCCCGCGACGGTGCTGAACGTCGCCGGCCCGGCTGTCACGTACGGTTCCGGCGCCGCGCCGGTTGTGGTGGCGTCTGCGGCCACGCTCTCGACGGGCGGTCTCGCCACGGCCAATTCAACGCTGACCGTGGTGGATACGTCCGCCTATGTGAATGATCGCCTGACGATCCAATCCGCCGGTCCGTTGGTCGTGTCGGGCAGTACGCTCACGTACGACGGCATCACCATCGGCAGCTTTACTGCCGGTCGTACCGTGACCGTCACGTTCAACGGCAATGCCACACAAGCCGGGATCCTGGCGGTGATCCAGAACATCGAGTTCAACAACATCGTAGCGAAACCGATGCTCGGCAACCGCACAATCAGCTTCCGGCTGAAAACCGGCAGTTCGGGATACGTCGTCACATCGAACGCCACGATCTCTGTGGTGGCGTAAGCGCGCATCATTCGAACGTCAGTGCCATACCGTGCAGCCCATGCGCCCGTGTCACCCCGTGGTGCCATGCTTTTTCGCCAAAGGCGAATGAGCGTGCTCGAACAAAAAACAAACCAGCCCGCAGCGCCAGCAAGGGATATTGAAATCCCTCGCCGGCACCACGGGCTGATTTATTAATTCTCGATAGCGATGTGCCGCGGATAAAAACGACCGCAGCTCACCAGCAAATTTGCATTTCGCCAGGCTTACATATTGCCGAACTTGGCAACCAGGTCGACCGTGCGGCTGCTGTAGCCCCACTCGTTGTCGTACCAGCTGAGGACCTTCAGCATGTTGCCGCCGATCACTTGTGTGAAGTCGGCTGCGAAGATCGAGCTGTGCGGGTTGCCGATGATGTCCGACGACACGATCGGATCCTCGGTGTATTCCAGAATGCCCTTCAGCGAGCCTTCGGCCGCGTCCTTCATGGCCGCCTTCACCTCGGCCTCGGTCACCGGCTTCGACATGATCGCCGTCAGGTCGACGATGCTGCCCGTGACGACCGGAACACGCAACGAAATACCGGTCAGCTTCCCCTTCAATTCCGGAATCACCAAGCCCACCGCGCTCGCAGCGCCCGTCGAGGTGGGAATAATGTTCTGGGCCGCGGCCCGGGCACGATACGGATCAGCGTGTGGCAGGTCCTGCACGCTTTGATCGTTCGTATAGGCGTGGACCGTGGTCATCAGTCCCTTCTCGATGCCCCACTTGTCATTCAATACCTTCGCAATGGGGGCCAGGCAGTTGGTCGTGCAACTGGCGTTCGAGACGCACTTCATCGCCGAAGTGAGTTTCTCGTCGTTCACTCCCAGCACGCACGTCAAGTCGGCGCCGTCTTTGGCCGGAGCGCTGAGGATCACTTTCTTGGCGCCGGCTTCCAGGTGCGTGTCGTAGCCAGGCTTACCATTGGCAGCGCGGCCGGTGAAGATGCCGGTGCTTTCGATCACGACGTCGATTTTTTCGGCTCCCCAGGGAAGCTTCGAGGGATCACGTTCGGCCAGGGCGTGAATCCGCTTACCGTCGACCGTCAGCGACGTATCGTCGTACTGCACCTTGCCCGGGTAACGGCGGTGCGTGCTGTCGTACTTCAGCAGCGTGGCCAACATCTTGTTATTCGTCAGGTCATTGATCGCGACGACTTCGAATTCTTTCGGACGGGCCATCAAATTGCGAAACACAAGCCGACCGATACGACCAAAACCGTTGATTGCCACGCGGATTGCCACAGCAGAATCTCCTTATCAAGAAACAAACCCACCGGCCGACGGCGGAACCGTCGGTAGCGGAACGAATGCCATCACAGGCAAGGGCGGGCGTCGATGAAGACTGGAATTATAAAGGTCCAACCGCCAGCAGACAACCGCCCGACCCCATGCCCGCAAGCCACTTAGCAGCCGAGCTGACATCTAGGTGTGATGTATGCTTGCCGGCGGGTAAATGGCGAATGTGTTAGAAAAATCGGGGACGAAATCTTTATCGCGATTGTCGCGATCAACAAAGCCAGGGCTGCCGCGTCCGCCGACTAGTTGCAGGTGCGCTTCTCTGCGTCTCGAATTCGAAGACTTAAGAGGCATCGCATGTCCGCTCGACAACGCGTGGTCATCATCGGCGGCGGGTTCGGCGGACTGAACGCCGCCCGGGCGCTAGCGCGCGAGCCGGTCGATGTGACGCTCATCGATCGGCGCAACTTTCACCTGTTTCAGCCGCTGCTGTATCAGGTGGCCACGGGTGGATTATCGCCGGCCAATATCGCGGCCCCGTTACGCGCCATTTTCAAAGCGCACGACAACGTCCAAGTGCTGTTGGCCGAGGTCACGCATATTGATGTCTCAAAGCGCGAGGTGATCTTGCGCGAAGAGACGATTCCCTACGACGTGCTGGTCGTCGCCGCCGGCTCGGCGCACCATTACTTCGGTCATCCCGAGTGGGAGCAATGGGCCCCCAGCCTGAAATCGATCGAGGACGCCACCGAGATTCGCCGCCGCGTGCTATCGGCCTTTGAAGCAGCCGAGCGCGAACCGGACTTGGTGTGCCGCCAGGCATTGCTCACGTTCGTCATCGTCGGCGGCGGGCCCACCGGCGTGGAGCTGGCGGGCGCCGTCGCCGAGTTGGCCCGCTATACGCTGCGCAACAACTTCCGCCACTTCGATCCCGCGTCGGCGCGCATCATCCTGGTCGAAGGAGCCGATCGGGTGTTGCCCACGTATCAATCGTCGCTGTCAGCGAAGGCGGCACTTTCGCTGGAACACCTGGGCGTCACGGTTCGCACCGGCGGCAAGGTGACCGACATCGCGGCGCACGAAGTGACCGTGCGGTTCAATAGCGAAGAGCGAATCTTCGACGCGCGCACCGTGCTGTGGGCCGCCGGCGTCGCTGCTTCACCCCTGGGAAAGATCGTGGCCGAGGGGACGGGCGCCAAGCTCGACCGCGCCGGCCGGCTTGTTGTCGAACCCGACCTGTCGCTCGCCGGACATCCCGAGATCTTCGTCATCGGCGACCTGGCAAATTGCAGCGACCCGACGGGCGAACCTCTACCGGGCCTCGCACCCATCGCGATGCAGCAGGGAAAATACGTCGCCAAGCTACTACGCAGTCGCCGCGAGGGGAAACCGCTCAAGCCGTTCCATTATTTCGATCGAGGCACGATGGCCACGATCGGCCGAGGCCGCGCCGTGGCTGACGTGCGAGGGATTCGCTTTTCGGGGCTACTGGCTTGGTTGATGTGGCTGTTCATCCACTTGATGTTCATCATCCAGTTTCAGAGCCGCGTGTTGATCCTGATCCAATGGGCCTGGAACTACACCACGCGCAACGCCCCGGCCCGACTGATCACGGGGCGCAATCCCTTCCGCGTCGACGAGCGAGAGAATGCCGCTGCGCGGAAATAATCCCAGAGAAAGCCCCGGAGGTTTAAATACATCCCCAAGGAACCGAACTATGCCGAATAGCGATCGAGAGTCCCAATGCGAATCACCCCAGCCCCCTGAAGATCTACTTGCAACATTGCAACAACGATCTGCGGCATATCGTTCCGGCACGACAACAGCGAAGTCCGCTGCAGAGGTGATTGCGCAGCAGCGCAGGCGTCAAGCCGATGAGTCAGGGACCTAAGCTGCGAGCAGGCACCGAGGGTGCCTAACGCTATTGCCAATACCAGCCGTAAACCGAACTATTGGCTTGGCAGGCCCGCACAAGAATAACTAGGCGGGCTAATTATTCTTCGGAATCTGTTGCGGAATTTGCGCCCCGCCGCCGATCATTCCACCGCTAACTCCCTGGGTCATGGCCTTCTGCATCGTCGCCATCTCACTCGGATCGAGTTGGCCGTTTCCATTGGCGTCAAAGCGCTGCATTTGCTGGGCCATGATGAGGTTCGGACCACCGGCCTGCATTTGGGCCATGCCCAGCCTCATGGCTTGCAGTTCATTCGGGTCGAGCTGGCCGTTGCCATTGGCATCGTACTGACGCATCAACATGAACATGCCTTGGTTGTTCGTCAGCCCACCGCCGCGACGACCACGCATGTTTTGTTGCGCCTGCTGCATTTGCTGCATCTGTTGTTGCATCAACTGCTCTTCGGCTGCCTCGTCCGCACGTTCCTTGGCAAGCTTGGCTGCTTTCTCGCCTTTCTTCTTCTGCGCCGCTTCGGCCTTCTTGGCTTTGGCTGCCGCGCGCTTGTCGGCCGCGGCCTTGGCCTTGCCCGCCTTATCGGCGGCAGCGTCGTCATCGGCCATGGCGGAGAAATCGTCTTGCCGATCGGCCCCGGCTTGCTTGGGCGCTTGCTTCGTGGTCTTGCTCGCTTTGTCCGCCGCACGCGCGCTACTGCCGCACGTCACAATCAACACAGCCGCGCACAGAGCTGCTGCTTTCGAGAATCGAGCCTGCTTGATCATGGTGACCTCTCCTCGGTGGGGGCGCCTGACAAGCGTCAGGGCAGACGGCGCGTGCCGTTGGAAAAAAGTCGGCCGGGCGGAAAGCTGCTATTAGTTTAATCGCCCCAATCACTGCGGGAAACGGGCAGGCCGGCCAAAAACCTGTCTTGCCCCGAGGCTTTCTAACCATTTCGGGCCGTTTTCCGCCCGATTCCAAGGCGACAGTCGGTCAGCCCCTACCCCTCAAAAGCAGTTCCAAATAGCTGCGCCGCTCACTTGTGCCCAGCCTCAATTGCGCGGCCAAGCTCGACAGCGCCTGACGGGCTGCCGGCAAATCGGCCTCGTCGGCCGACAGCTCGATTTCACAGAATTGCCCCACCCCCTCGACCCGATCGAGCGCGATTTCGGCCGTTCGCCCCTCCGATTCCCAATCCGCCGTGCGCCGCTCTTTGCGCACCGTGGCTACCTCGCGGAAGCCGAGCGCCGTCAACATCTCGGCGAACTGGCCCGCCCCGTTGGGGCCTGGCGGAATTGCCAGTTCGATCTCGCGTCGTGTCTTCGTCGTCGCGTCGACCTTGGCTCCCTTGTAGGTCACGCAATTCGCTTCGCCGACCGAACGGATCCGCAGCGCCTCGTCCGTCTGCGCGAAATCGCGCTCGGGATGATTGAAGTAACGATCGATTTGCGTCACGGCCTCGCCGACCTTTATGCCCAGCTCGGCAAGCCGCGCCTCGAACGCAGGCACATCCGCCAGCGGAAATTTCTGTTCGACTTCGTAGGTCATACAACACGCGGTCGATTCACAGCCGGTTTAGTTAGCTTCGTTCAGTCGCTCGACGAATTTCCTAGCGGCCGCCGCAGGATCCGTCGCGGCCAGGATGCCTCCGCTCACGGCGACTCGCGAAAAACCCGCCTCGATCACCGCGTCGAGGTTCTGCAGATTCACGCCGCCAATCGCGAAGGCCGGCAAGCGAATCTCGGCCGCCACTTCGCGTAGCAATTCGACACCGGTAAAAGCATCGAAGGTCTTAGTCGTCGAAGGAAATGTCGGGCCAACGCCGATGTAATTCGCTCCCTTGAAGACTGCCTGCCTTGCCTGTTCCAGCGAATGAGAAGAGCAGCCGACCAAGGCCTGCGAACCGACAATCGACCGGGCCGCGCGGATCGGCAAGTCATCCTGTCCCACGTGAACGCCGTCGGCGCCGCCCAGGCTGGCGATATCGGCGCGGTCATTGATGATCACCACCACATCGCTGCGTAGGGCGCGCTCGCACAGCCGTCTAGCCCGCTCCAGCAAGTCGGCGTCGGCAAGTTTTTTGTCACGCAATTGGATCATCCCCACGCCGGCGTGTACCAATTCGTCAACCAGGTGAACAAATTCGGCTTCGCTGGCCCGACCGTCCAGCAGCACGCACAACCGGGCCGCGGCCAGCCGTGCCACGCTATTGCGCACGGTCACAACGGCCCGTTCCAGCGTATAGGACCTGTAGCGCAATCGTTCAAGGGTCGCTGCCACGGCGGGCTTGATGACCTTGGTGTACTCTTCCAGGCTGCGCAGCGCCTCTTGCAGGCGTTTCCAATTGGCCGCCGCCACCGTGCCCAGATTCGCGCGTGTAAACTCCGCCTCGGTCGAGATCGTGGTACCGACATCCCCCAGCGTGTCGCGCGCCGCTAGCAGATCGGCCTTAGAAAAGGACGATAGCGCGGCCGAGAGCTCATGCCGCAGACTTTTCAGCTCGCTGGTCAAGTAACGATCGTCGAGGACCATCCGCACGTAATCCTCGACGACGCGCAACCCTTCGCGAGCCCGATTCGCCGCCGCATCGATCAAGCGCAATAGCGCCACATCAACATTTGCCGCTACCAGAGACGGCGCCTCCGCAACCGCTTTCGCTCCGAAGGAGGGCGTCTCTACAACCCCTCTCCCTCCGGAAGAGGGCAGGGCGAGGGGCGCCACCTCAGATGCGGCAAAGCCAGTTACATTAGGCGCCGCGGCATAGCCAGTCCCCGGTACCGCCGAGTCAACTCGCGGCGAGGATTCGACCGCCGCCCCGTGAACGGCGTCAAAGACCTCGGCCGGCGCCTCGAGCGTGATCGGCCCCGGCACATGTCCGTACAGGGCGTGAATCTGCACTTCGAGATCGTCAGCGCTGACGCCTTGCTCGGCCAGCCATGTCGAGACATCACCGGTCGCGGCGGCGAGCCCCAGCAGTAAATGCTCGGTCGCCAGGTGCAGCGGACGCGGATAAGCCCACAGCCGATCCACCGCGGCATCGATGGCCGATGTAACAGCCGGCGAGAAATCGCGCCGTGCCCCGTTCTCGCTGCGGTGTAGGCCCGGCCAGTGTAAGTAGACGCGTGCCTCGTCGATGCCGTGTGCCAGCAACATCTGCGCGGCCCGGCATTCTTCCTCGGCCAGCAGCCCCAGCAGCAGCTCGGGCGTCTCCAATTCGTCACGATCTGCGCGACTGCTCCAGCCGGCAGCTTCGGCAAGCGCGCGTTCCGCGGCGGCGGTAAAAGACCAGCTCATAGGCTGCCAGCTTGGCAAATCAGGGTTGGAATCGCAAATCACTTCTCCCACGGGAATTATCGCTCCTAGCGGGCGCGCGGGGAGCCGAAGAATTTCGGATTCGATCGTTCCTGCGCCACGACCCGCGCGAACCGCCTTAAAGTCAAGCGGGTCTTTTAGTTGCCTTGCTCGAATCCAGACTGCGAGATACAATTCCGCGGCGAATGCACTCGGGTAGAAAGGAGTCTTTCCCAATGCGCAGCCTGCGATGGGCTATCTATTTGTGGCCCGGGTTAGCGGACCTGTGGTGGCACGGCGCGTGGTCGGGATTGGCATTGGCTAGTTCCTATGCCGTGCTCACCGGATTGGTGTTGGCGGCGACCTTGGTGTGGGACGAGTTGTTAGGCCCGGATCTGGACCGGACGATCTGGGGTGCCTACGCCGTTGGATGGTTGGCGTTACTGTTTGTTTCGATGCGGACGTCACCGCGAGCCAAGGAAGCGCAGCTCGCCGGCGCAAGTGACTTGTTTCCCGAAGCCTTGGCGGAATACTTAAGGGGGAATTGGCTCGAAGCGGAACTGCTGGCCCGCAAACAAGTGGCAGGCTTTCCTTCCGATGTCGAGTCCACGGTCCTCCTGGCGGCAACCCTCCGGCATACGAACCGTTTCAACGAAGCTCGCGAAACGCTCGACGCCGCGGCTTTATGGGAACGGGCCACGCTCTGGAAACTCGAGATCGATACGCAATATCAGCGACTGACCGAAAAAGAGAATCGACTGGCCCTGCTGGCTCATCCAGCCCGGCAACCACCTCCGGCTCCTCCGGCTGAGGAAATGGAACACAAAGTGCTAGATAGTGAGGATGAGGGAAAAACGCTGCCAGAATGGCGTCAGGCAGCCTGAGCGATCCTGATGGACTGAGCGAGACAACTACCGGCCCCGGCTAGGCCCCACAAACGTGACGGCCGCGTGGGGGACGAAACTCGGAGAGAGCGCATGTACGAACGATTTACCGACCGCGCGCGAAAAGTGATGCAACTGGCCAACCAGGAAGCGCAGCGGTTCAATCACGAATACATTGGCACCGAACACGTGCTGCTGGGCCTCATCAAAGAGGGAAGCGGCGTCGCTGCCAACGTGCTGAAGAATCTGGACGTCGATCTCCGCAAGATCCGCCTCGAAGTCGAGAAGCTCGTCCAGAGCGGTCCGGACATGGTCACGATGGGCAAGTTGCCCCAGACCCCGCGGGCCAAGAAGGTCATCGAATACTCGATGGAAGAGGCGCGCAACCTCAACCACAACTACGTCGGCACCGAGCATATCCTGCTGGGCCTGTTGCGCGAGCAAGAGGGTGTGGCCGCGCAAGTGCTCATGAATCTCGGCCTCAAGCTCGAAGAAGTCCGCGAGGAGGTTCTGAACCTGCTCGGCCACGGCATCGAAGGGAGCGAAGGGGGCGAGCGTAATCCGGCTGGCGGCGCCAGTTCGTCCGAATCGAGCAAGAGCCCGAAGTCGAAGACTCCGGCGCTCGACAGCTTTGGCCGCGACCTCACCGAGCTGGCTCGGCAAGGCAAGCTCGATCCGGTGATCGGCCGCGAGAAGGAAATCGAACGCGCGATCCAGATTCTCAGCCGCCGCACGAAGAACAACCCCGTGCTGTTGGGTGAAGCCGGCGTCGGCAAGACCGCCATCGTCGAGGGCTTTGCTCAACGCGTCGTGGACGGCAACGTCCCCGAGCTGCTCTGCGATCGCCGCATCGTGGTGCTGGACCTGGCCATGATGGTGGCCGGCACCAAGTACCGCGGCCAGTTCGAAGAGCGCATCAAAGCGGTCATGAACGAAGTCCGCCGCGTCAAGAACACGATTCTGTTCATCGACGAGTTGCACACGCTGGTCGGAGCGGGCGGAGCCGAAGGGGCGATCGACGCCTCGAACGTGCTCAAGCCGGCCCTGGCTCGCGGCGAGATTCAATGCATCGGCGCCACGACCCTGGACGAGTACCGCAAGTACATCGAAAAAGATCAGGCGCTGGATCGCCGCTTCCAGGTCATCATGGTCGAACCTTCGACCAAATCCGAGACGGTCGAGATCCTCAAAGGTCTCCGCGATCGTTACGAGTCGCACCATCGCGTGCAGATTACTGACGACGCGCTCGGGGCCGCGGTCGAACTGTCGAGCCGTTATATCACGGCCCGCTGCTTGCCTGACAAGGCGATCGACGTCATCGACGAGGCGGGCGCCCGCGTCCGACTGAAGGCGATGACTCGTCCGCCCGACTTGAAGGAAATCGACGAAGAGGTCGAGCGTCTGAACAAGGAAAAAGAAGAGGCGGTCGCCAACCAGGACTTCGAGAAGGCCGCCGCCCTGCGCGACCAGGCCGACAAGCTGAAGAAGAAAAAGCAGTCCATCACCCGCGACTGGCGCGAGAAATCGCGCGAGACCGACGGCGTGGTCGACGAGGAAGTCATTGCCGAAGTCGTGTCGAAAATGACCGGCATCCCGCTAACACGGATGACGACCGAAGACAGCCTGCGCCTGATGGAGATGGAAAAGGACCTGCACAAGCGGGTTATCAGCCAGGACGAGGCGATCAAGTCGATCTCGAAGGCCGTGCGGCGCAGCCGTAGCGGTTTGAAGGATCCGAAGCGCCCCACCGGCTGCTTCATCTTCGCCGGCCCCACGGGCGTCGGTAAGACGTTGCTCGCCAAGGCGCTGGCCGAGTTCATGTTCGGCGACGACGAGGCGCTGATCCAGATTGACATGAGCGAGTACATGGAGAAGCACAACGTCAGCCGTTTGATCGGCGCCCCGCCGGGCTACGTCGGCTTCGAAGAAGGCGGTCAATTGACCGAGAAGATTCGCCGCCGCCCGTACGCCGTGGTCCTGCTCGACGAAATCGAGAAGGCCCACCCCGACGTGTTCAACATGCTGTTGCAAGTGATGGAAGAAGGCCGTCTGACTGACAGCTTCGGCCGCAACGTCGACTTCCGCAATACGATCCTCATCATGACGACCAATGCGGGTGCCGAGGCCATCAAGAACGAGTCATCTTTCGGCTTCCAATCGCCGGACGACGACTCGACCTACGAGAGCATGAAGAGCCGCGTCAACGAGCGGATCGAGAAGGTCTTCCGACCTGAGTTCTTGAACCGCGTCGACGACGTGATTATCTTCCGCCACCTGGATCTCAACGACCTAAAGGAGGTTGTCGAGCTCGAGGTGAGCAAGGTTCGCGAGCGGCTTGCCGAACGCGGTCTGAAGCTGATCCTCACCGACGAGTCGAAGCAGTTCTTGATCAAGAAGGGTTCGAACACCGATTTCGGTGCCCGACCGCTACGCCGCGCGATCGAGAATTACGTCGAAGATCCGTTGTCCGAAGAACTACTCAAGGGCGAGTTCCAGGGCAAGGATACGATCACCGTCGACGTGAAGAAGGTGGGCGACGTCAAGCAACTGGTCTTCGACAGCTCGGCCTCAGAGCCCGAAGCCGTCGGCGCCGGCGGCAGCCCGCCGAAGGCGTAACCACTACGACAACGTCGACAACGCGTTAAACATTTGAACCGCCGCCTCTGCAATCCAGAGGCGGCGGTTTTTTTGCGCGCTGGAAGTGCCAAAGCAGGTTGTCGGAGGAAGATTTCCAAAGAAGCATTGCTGCCCATCTGCGCAACGTTCGGTCAGAGCCCTAATGGTAAGCGTCCACGAACGGGATCATCGCTATTCATCCCTTTTTCTGGCCACCCAGACTCTTTAGCGACGAAGCTATCGATACGGATGCGCGCGAGCTTCGCGGCGTCCTTCGCCCTGGTGGCAACGCTCCCGTGGTTTTACATCGAAGCGGGTTACATTTACATCAGCGGCTTTGAAGCGTCCATTCCCTTTCCCAGTAAAATGCGCGATCTGTTGGAGACGATGTATAGAGGCGTCGTCGAAGGGCCCTTGTTTTGCTACGCTCCGAAGTATGATCAGGATCTCGACCTTCATTTTGCGTTGTTCTATCCCGGCGAAGGCGTACTCACGGCGCGACCGCTCGCCGTTTCCATTTTTTGGCTCGTACCTGCGATTGCCTGCGTCGCTTCAATCGCCATGACAGCAGCACACTCTCAAAGAACGGCACGGCAGTCGCTCAAGGTTGCCGGAGCCGCAGTAATCGACAAATCGAATTCGTAGAACCTCGGATGCCGTGCGCTCCGCCAAATTCAGACCGTCGTCGTTGAATTAGACCGGAGCCTCTCGCGCGCTCCCGTCATGACGACTATCTCGCGCGATTGCTTCGCATATCTAATTAAGCGACTTTCTGCAACTGCTTTTCGGCAGTCTCATGGCGTACTGCTTCCGTCAAGTGCGTCTCGGGCACAACAGATGGCTTGAGCGCTGCTTGAATTTCTTTACACACGACTAGAAGCGTTATATGTTTACAAACCGTAATACACTTTTCATTTGACATACGTGAATCCAGCGATACGATCTAGCCGCTGGTATTCATCAGCGGAGTCTGGAACACTCCCCTATCTCTATTTCTTTAAGGAGGCGCGCTAATGATTAGGACGCAATCTGCAGGAGCACTATGTCTATTCTCGCTTTGCTTGTCGGCAGCTCTGCCGGGGCCGGCATCGGCTATCAACTACACGACGATTGATAACCCGCTCGGAACAGATGGCACTGTCCTCAGTGGAGTTGATGGCGGCAATATCGTCGGCACCTACTACACTTCCTCCAGCGTGAGCCACGGCTTTCTCTACAACGGATCAACGTTTACGACAATCGATGACCCGCTAGCAGTGGGCACCTCCAATGCCAATGGGATTTCAGGCGGCAACATCGTCGGGGCGTACGACGATTCTTCGGGCCAATCTCACGGCTTCCTTTACGACGGCTCGTCTTACACCACGCTCGACGATCCGTTGGGAGTTGGTGGAACCTTGGCTTACGGCATCTCGGGCAGCAATATCGTGGGCTTCTACCGCGATGCCTCGAACGTCCCGCACGGCTTTGTCTACGACGGGTCTACCTACACGACCCTCGACGATCCTCTGGGAGTGAAGGGCACCATCGCTTACGGCATCTCCGGCAGCAATATCGTGGGGACGTATATCGACGCAACCGGCTTCCCTCACGGCTTTCTCTACAATGGCTCGACCTACACGACGATCGACAACGGAGTGCAAGGGACGTACGCCTATGGGGTTTCTGGTAGCAACGTCGTCGGACTATTCGGAGACAATTCCGGTCTGCACGGCTATTTCTATGACGGGACCTCGTTCACGACTCTCAATGACCCGAGTGCAGCTTTCAGTACCGAGGCGCACGGCATCTCGGGCAACACGATCGTGGGCGCTTACTTGGATTCCTCGTTCACTTACCACGGATTCGTCACCACGGTGCCCGAGCCGGCGTCGGTCGCCCTTCTGGCGATTGGCGCCTTAGGGCTCGCGGCGATGCTCTGTCGTAAAGCACGGAAGTAGCCGGCTCAAGCGTAGAAACGCCAGACGCCCTGCTCACGAAGCTGCGTGAGCAGGGCGCTGTGCGCCGGTTTAAATCGAAGTGTCGCCCGCATTCCTCGCACTCGCGCGTTTGTTTATCGGCACGTCGGCCGGGCCGGATTTCCCTTCCGCTGCGCCGCACTGCCGCAACAACGATCGCATTTCGCTTCTTCGCATCAAGCATCGGTCATTGACTTCCCAGCCCCCAAGACGTTGCATTTTTCACTAATTGACAACATTCATTAGCCTGCTTACTATCGTCGTTCGACGGCAATCGTCGCTGTCGCGTGACCACTTTTGAGTTCCATCTTCGGGGTCTTCCCAGGGGGCAACGCTAACGCACCATCGCCAATCGGGCATTGCGTCCGTGTGCCATAGCGTTGTCATCACCACAGATTTCCAGCTTCCCCCTCGGTCCGTCGACTGGGAGCAGGAAATCGCCTTCACCTGGTTTGGAGACTCTCACATGCGCCATCGCTCCACTATCGCCGCCGCTTCGTATCTACTCCTTGCGATCTGCGGTTCGGCCACTGCTAATTCCATCGGCCTGAATTTCACGGCCACGCGCTTCGGTGGTGGCCCTTATCCGATTCTGCCGAACGAATCGGCCGGCCTGGTGCCGCAGACGAATTGGAACAATACGAATCCGCTCGGCAATGGCAGCACAGCCGACGTTGCATCGCCAGTCGCTGGCACGCTTGTCGATAACACCGGGGCCGCGACGGGCGTGACGGTGCAATGGTTCAACGGCAATGCCGAAGTCAATTCCTCCGGCGGAAACACCACGCCCGACGAACGCTTGTTCCGGGGTGCGGTCGAAGGGCAGTTCTTTGGGTCGCCATCGCCACAGTTGGAGGTCACGGTGTCGAATGTTCCCTACGCACACTACGAGGTGATTGCGTACGTCGTCGGCTTCGGCTTCGCCGCCGACAGCAGCGTTCGCCTAGGGGACCAGGAATTTTTCTATACGCAATCGAGCAACTTCACGACCGACGGGTTTATCAAAGCCACGGCCACCGACTACGCCGACCGCACCTTGGCCACTTATGCCGAGTTCGACAACCTGACCGGCTCGACGTTTACGCTCGAGTTGATCCACCAGGGAGGCAACCGGCCGGCGATCGACGGCTTTCAGATCGTGGCTACGCCCGAGCCTTCGTCATGGGTGTTGATCGTGCTGGGATGCGGGCTGCTAGGGCTGCACATTCGCCAACGACGGAAATAAGGAGGCTTCTGGGTGCTACGGCCACGTCGCAACAGCGGTAAGATGGTTACCAAGGAAGGAGATTGAACGGATTCGATTCAACCTCGTTAGTAGATTGACTACGCACTGCATCTAGAAAAGAACGGATCGCCTTCTGGTCTTCGAGTGGCAGTCTTTCAATCGGGTCTCGGACGTCTGCTTCCGGAAACAATTCGCGAATCGCAGTTACATACGATGCGTTGTCGTCGTAGCTTACGTCGATCTGACGGACAGCCCACGTCCCGCGATGATCGGGCGCAATCCACGAATATGCTTGTACCGCTACTGGCAAACGGTTGCGAATAGCAACGGGGCCACGGAGAAGTTCGTAAAGGCATGGCCGGCTTTCACCTAGTCTGCTCACTCCGGAAAGGAATGCGCGCCGCTCATCAGCCCAACGCCGTCCCGACACGAGTAGTCCGAAGGCCACGGCCAGCATCGAAACGCCGATCACCAGCGTTCGCAACCTGAATCGCACGTAGCAGCCTCCCAATCGGACCAATCCTGACGTCATAACGTTGATTATAGCCCCCTCTGCACCCCACTCCGGCGACTAGAACGAAAGCCCTCCGCCGGGTAAAACAGGCTGTTCGGGGCCAGGTGTCCCGGGCCTGATCTGTGCGCGCTGCAATTGGCGGATACCCGCGGCAAAAATGCCGCTGCCGGTGCGCCCGGGCCGAACGTCCCGCCCCCCCTGGCTTTCCAGCCGGGAAGAATCGATCGTGTGCCAGAAAGATTGAGCCATGAAGCCCATCCGCAAACTGCTGGTCGCTAACCGTGGCGAAATCGCCATCCGCGTATTTCGGGCTGCCCATGAGCTTGGCATCCGCACCGTCGCGATCTACTCCCACGAGGATCGCTTCGCCCTGCATCGGCTGAAAGCGGACGAAGCTTACCCGATCGGCAAACCCGGTGAACCGCTCCGGTCGTACCTCGACATCGACGGTATCGTCGACATTGCCGTCCGGCACGAGGTCGACGCCATCCACCCCGGTTACGGCTTTTTGGCCGAGAACCCCGGGCTGCCGCGCGCCGCGAACAAAGCCGGCATCATCGTCTGCGGTCCGCCTCCCGAGGTGCTGGAGCAACTGGGCGATAAGGTCACGGCCCGGGGCATCGCCGCCTCGGTTGGTGTGCCGGTGCTGGCCGGCAGCAATCATCCACTCGCCAGTACCGACGAAGCGCTGAAGCTGGCCGAGAAGCTCGGCTACCCGGTCATGCTCAAGGCAGCCAAAGGGGGCGGCGGCCGCGGGATGCGCGTCGTGAACACGGGCGACGAGCTTCCTAACTCGCTGGCCCAAGCCCAGCGCGAGGCGCTCTCTGCCTTCGGCAGCGACGAAGTCTTTCTGGAAAAATACATCCCCCGCCCACGCCACATCGAGGTGCAACTGCTGGGCGATCAGCACGGCAACCTGGTCCACCTTTACGAGCGCGATTGTTCGCTGCAGCGGCGGCATCAAAAAGTCGTCGAGCTCGCTCCAGCGCTCAAGCTCGATCCACAAGTTCGCGACGAAATTTGCGAGGCGGCAATTAAGATCGGCCGCAAAGTGAATTATCAGAACGCCGGCACCGTCGAGTTCCTGCTCGATACCGACACCGACAAGTTCTATTTCATCGAGGTCAATCCGCGTATCCAGGTCGAGCATACCGTCACGGAAGCCGTGACCGGCGTCGACATCGTGCAATGTCAGATACTGGTCGCGCAGGGTAAACGGCTCGACAGCCCTGAGATCGATCTCGGCTCGCAAGCCGCGATCACGACGCGCGGCTACGCCATCCAATGCCGCGTCACGACCGAAGATCCCGAGAATCGCTTTCTGCCTGACTATGGCCGCATCACCGGCTATCGCTCGGCGGGGGGCACCGGCGTCCGTCTCGACGGAGGCACCGCTTTCTCGGGCGCTATGGTGACGCCGTTTTACGATTCGTTGTTGGTCAAAGTCACGGCCTGGGCCCGCCAGTTTCCGGACGCGGCCCGCCGCATGGAGCGCTGCCTGCAAGAGTTTCGCATCCGCGGCGTGAAAACCAACCTGCCGTTTCTCATCAACCTGGTCACGCATCCCGATTTCCTGGCCGGCGGCTACACGACCCGCTTTCTGGACGACACACCTGAGCTCTTCCAGTTCACCGCTTCGCGCGATCGGGCCACGAGGATTTTCCACTACCTGGGCGAAGTGATCGTCAATGGTCACTCGGCCGTAAAGAAGCGCCCCGAGAATGCGCGCCGCACGCCGGCGCCGGTTCCCGCGATCGACCTCGATAAGCCCGGACCCAAGGGGGCACGCGACAAACTGCTCGAGCTGGGTCCCAAGAAATTCAGCCAGTGGATTCTCGATCAAAAGCAATTGCTGCTGACGGACACCACATTCCGCGACGCGCACCAGTCGCTGCTGGCTACCCGCTTGCGCACGCACGACATGGTGCAGATCGCGCAGGCTTATTCACGCCTGGTGCCGCAACTGTTCTCGATCGAAATGTGGGGAGGCGCCACGTTCGACACCGCCATGCGGTTCCTCGGCGAATGCCCCTGGCAGCGCCTGGCCGACCTGCGCGAGGGGATTCCCAATATCCTCTTCCAGATGTTGTTCCGCGCCTCGAACGCCTTGGGCTACGCGAACTATCCCGACAACGTCGTGAAGGCGTTCGTCAAGGAAACCGCCGCGGCCGGCATGGACATCTTCCGCATTTTCGACTCGTTGAATTGGGTCGAGAACATGCGCGTCGCGATGGAAGCCGTGATCGAGTCGGGCGCCATTTGCGAAGCGGCCATCTGCTATACGGGCGACATCCTCGACCCGAAGCGAACGAAGTACAACCTGAAGTACTACGTCGACATGGCCAAGCAATTGGAAAAGCTCGGCGCGCACACCCTGTGCATCAAGGATATGGCCGGCCTGTGCAAACCGTACGCGGCCGAGTTGCTAGTCCGCACACTGAAACAAGAAATCGGCATCCCCATACACTTCCATACGCACGACACTTCCGGCGTGCAGGCCGGCGCGGTACTGAAAGCCGCCGAAGTGGGGCTCGACATCGCCGACGCGGCCGTGGCCCCGTTCTCAGGCCTCACGTCGCAGCCGAATCTGAATTCGCTGGTCGAGGCGCTGCGCTTCACCGAGCGCGACACAGACCTGGGCTTCGAGCCGCTGCAGCAGATTGCCGACTATTGGGCCGCCGTGCGCGAGTTTTACATTCCCTTCGAGACCGGCATGCTCGCCAGCACGGCCGACGTCTATATCGACGAAATGCCCGGCGGGCAATACACGAACTTGTATCAACAGGCCAAGGCGATCGGCCTGGCCCACCGCTGGCGCGACGTCTGCCGCGTTTACGCCGAGGTGAACCAACTCTTCGGCGACATCGTTAAGGTAACGCCCAGCTCGAAGGCGGTCGGCGACATGGCGCTGTTCATGGTCACCGGCGATCTGACGGTAAAAGACGTTCTCGATCCGCAACGCGAACTGGCCTTCCCCGAATCGGTCGTCGACCTGATCTCGGGCCGCATGGGTCAACCGCCGGGCGGATTCCCGCCGGCCGTGCAGAAGCGCATCTTGCGAAACCGCACAGCAGTGAAAGAGCGCCCGGGCGCCACGCTGCCGCCGGCCGATTTCGCCGCTGCCGAGGCCGCGGTCGAAAAGATACTGGGCCAGAAGCCGACCAACCGCGACGTCATGTCGTACTTCATGTATCCGAAAGTATTTGCCGAGTTCGCCGCCCGCCAGGAGCAATACGGCGATACCAGCGTCCTTCCTACCTCGGTCTTCTTCTACGGTCCCGAGCCAGGCGAGGAATTCACGTTCGATATCGAACGGGGGAAGACGCTGATCGTGAAGTACCTGACCCTGGGCGATCCGCACCCCGATGGCCGCCGGACCGTCTTCTTCGAGCTTAACGGCCAGTCACGCAACGTCACCGTGCAAGATCGGGCCCTGGATTCGTCGGTCGTACATCATCCCAAGGCCGACGCCAGCGACCAGAACCAGGTCGGCGCGCCGATGCCCGGCTCGGTCGTCACCGTGGCTGTGAACGCCGGCGACGCCGTGGCCAAGGGGCAAAAGCTGCTGTCGATGGAAGCCATGAAGATGGAAACCACGGTCTACGCCGAGCGCGATGGCAAAGTGGCCGAGGTCCTGGTCCGCCCTGGCACCCAGATCGAAACCGGCGACCTGCTGGTACGGTTCGAGTAGCAGTTCCGTCGAAATCTCAGCGCCGCCCGTGTTACAGCGCCAAATCTTAAGTTTCCGACCACCCTGGTACCCGGGCGTTGCGCGCCCCGAGATACCCTCACGGCACAATTTTTACCCTTTCATGGCAACCCGGACCGCGATCCGGTGTTGAATGTACTGGTAACGGTTCGCCGATCCCCAGGGCCCAACGGGTGGGCTCAAGGCAGGGTTTCGCCACAGAGAATTGGCTCCCCACGAAGAAAAGAGGCCTCGCATGCGACTGTTGATCATCGCCGCCTTGGCAGTGCTGTTGCTCGACACATCAAGCGCCTTCGCCCGCTATCCCCGTCACCGCGGTAACAGCGCAGCGCGCGCCGCGGCCGCCCAACGTCAGGCCGCCTTCCTTCAACAGTTCGACGCCGACGGCAACGGTCAGCTCGATCCCACCGAGAAGCAAGCCGCTCAGGCCGCGATCAAGCAAATGAAGGGGAAGGGAACTGGTCAGGCAGGGAACCTTGGCGGCAACACGGGCGGAAAACTGGCCAGCGACAAGAAAAAGCTCGCTGAAAAGCTCACCCCCGAGCAAAAGAAAGAGCTCGTCAAGCGCTTCGACAAGGACGGCGACGGCAAGCTGAGTGCCGAAGAGCGCGAAGCCGCCAAGCAGGCACTCAAGAAGGACGGCGAGCTCAAGTAAGCCGGGCAATCGAGATCCCGGTCAACCCGACCGCACAGCCATCGCCTCGCCGTTGTTCTTGGCCGTGATGCCCAGGATCAGCGGCACCGCGCGCTTGGCCCATTGTTCGGGGCTGGGATAGCTCTTCGCATCGGCGCCCCAGGCCGTTTGCAGCATGTCGGTATTGATCACGCCGGGGTTCAGCGGAACCGCCGCCATCCCCTCGGGCAGCTCTTGCGCCAGCGAACGCGTCAAGCCTTCGATAGCCCACTTGGTCGTGCAATAGGGAGCCACTTCCGGTGACGTCGAGCGCCCCCAGCCAGAGCTGAAGTTCACGATCACCCCCGACTGTCGCTTGACCATCGCCGGCAGAAAATGCCGCAGCACGAAGTACACCCCCGTGACATTCACGTCCATCAGGCTGGCGAATTCCGCAGGCGGAATCTCCCACAGCGGCGCCGGCCGATTCATGAGCGCCGCGTTGTTGATCAAGATGTCCGGCGTGCCGATGGCGGCCAGCACGTCATCGGCCCAACCTTTTACCTGATCCTCGTGAGCTACGTCGACACTCGCAAACCGGTGCGGCGCGGGAAAACGCCGCGCCAATTCGGCCACGGCGTCTTTATTCCGGGCCGCGCCACAGACGGTATGCCCGGCGGCGATAAACCCCTCGGCCATCGCCAGCCCCAACCCACGGCTGACACCCGACAGGGCGATAATCTTCTTTGATTGAGACATTGTTTTCGTCACGTCTGAGGGTCGGCGTTGTGAAAAACTACGGCTTGCGGGCCACGGACGGAAGCCGGGCGAATTCGTCTGGCCCACCACGCGAAGAGTAAGGCGAGAACGAGTGACTCTATTCCTAAATGGATGGAATACATGATCGCCAATACGACGGCATAAAGACCGTACCAGACGCTCAGCACTCCGAGCGTTACCTTCGCGACGGTTCGCGGACGCAAAGCCATCGGTCGATCACCTTGGCACTACGCGGGCGGCATCACACCGGCTCCGGGCGTGACTTGCTTGATGTTCGGCGTGATATCGGCCTCGGCATCGCCGCAGGTCCAGGCGATCGCTCCCAGGATGACATCCCGGAACTGTGCGCTGCTCCACACATCCTCGCGATGTCCCATCGAGGTGTAGAACACGCGTCCCTTGCCGTGCTTGCGCGCCCAAGTGGCAGGGTAGGGGGGGCGCTCGTAATCCTTCCCCTTCATCCCTTGCGTGTCCTGGATCAGGATCACGTGCAAGTCGTCGGCATAGTTCTTCAGTGAATACCACTCGTCGTTAATCTTGAACGAGTCGGCCGAATCCTTGTCGTGTACGCTGGCCAGGCCGGGGAACTTGGCGTCGGCGATCGCCATCCGCGCTACCTGCTGCGGACCGTGGCTGATGAACTCACCGCCGACCATCGCGATGTAGGGATCGACCTCGGTTTGGTTCTGCCGCTGTCCGCCCGCATCGTGGCCTGGCGAGTGGCACGTGTCGGCACCACAGTGCGAGCCAATGAACCCCTTGCCCGCCTTCACCGCCTCGAGCAGCCGCTTCTTTCCCTCGGGTGATACGGCCGGCTGGTGGTCGTTGCCGACGGTGCAGATGTCCCCTTGCGTCTGAAAGAAGAAGGCGTCGAACTCCCCGAGGTCCTTGTCGAAGATCGTCCCGTCCTTCGTACACACGACTTCGAAATTGTGCTCCTTCCCCAGATCGGTCAGCACCTTGTCGGCGTGCGACGGTTGATCGCCGTTGCGCTTGATCGAGCTGTGCTCGAACCCGCCGCTTTTGGTGAAGAACAGGATCTTGCGCTTCGGCTTGTCGGCGGCGATCGCCCACGACAGTGGCAACTGCGACAGGCCCAACGCGGCGGCAGTGGAAATCAACAGGTCGCGGCGCTTCATGGGCGAGGGTCTCCAAAAGGGCAGGGGGTGTGCGGTGAGAAAAGGCCAGCCGCAACGGATGCTGCGAGCCGGTTCATAATCCATCGGAAACAATCTCAAAGTCACGACTAGCTTACCCTCGCCCCAGGCGGAATAACAGTTGCCCAATGGCCTGGGGGGCGGCCGTCTCGGCCGCCTTGGGTTAAGACCAAGTGCCCTATTCACTGGAAAACGTCGATTAAAAATCCGCTCTGAACGTTTCTCGCTCACCAGTTCCACAGCCGGCTATTTCCCATCATTGACGCACCGCCTGCCGCGCCGCTAATTTACGGAACTCGCATCGCGCACGTCCCTATGCAAGGTCGGGCAGAAACACCCCGCCAAGCACCACGATACGAGGGAGATGCCAAACGTGCTCTTGTTCAAGAAAAAATTTCTGCCCGCCATTCGCGCCGGCGAGAAGACCCAAACCGTTCGTCTATGGAAGCACCGCCGCATGCGGCCGGGGCAGCGCAGCTACATTCCCGGGGCCGGCTATATCCAGGTCGATACCGTCGATGAAGTGCAGCTCGACGACTTGACCGACGACGATGCCCGGCGCGACGGATTCGCCAGCGTCGAGCTGTTGCGCAGCGAGATCACCGAGCTTTACGAAGATCAACTAACGGCCGGCTACCGCGCCTACCGCGTCATCTTCCACACGGTGGAAAAAGAAGCGATCAGCACGGAGTAATAGACGCCGCATGCGCAACCCCTCTCCCCCTGGGAGTGGGCAGGGTGAGGGGAATTGCCAACCCGCTTTTCAGGCGCTGCCCGCTTCAAGCAAAGGCGAAGGCGGCCGGGACGGCCGCCCCCCACTCATCACACATCTCATCACGCTGGCTACGCTTCTTCCTCTTCGTGAAGTACCGCCTTTTCGATGATCTCCTTCTGCGCCTGCGGCGGCACCACGTCGTACCGGCTGAATTCCATTGTGTAGCTTCCCTGCCCGCCGGTCATGCTCGACAGGCTGCGGGCGTACGTCGTGACCTCGGCCAACGGCACCTCGACCGTCACGGTTTGCAGATCGCCGCCGGCCGAATCCATGCCCAGCGGCCGGCCGCGCCGGCTCGACATGTCACTATTCACGTCTCCCAGCTTATCGTTGGGCACCGTGACATGCAGCTTGACGATCGGTTCCAATAGCGCCGGCCGCGCTTCGCGAAAGACATTGCGAAAGGCCATCGAACCGGCCGTCTTGAACGCCGCCTCCGAGCTGTCGACCGGGTGATGCTTGCCGAAGTAAACTTCGACCGCCACGTTCTGTACCTTGAAGCCTGCGATCACGCCGCGATCGAGCCGTTCTTTGAATCCCTTTTCGACCGCCGGCAGAAAGTTGTTCGGGATCGTGCCGCCGACGATCGAATCGACCCACAGAAAGTTATGGGCCTGGTCGTAATGGAATTCACGCATTGAGGGAAACCGCGATTTCGTAGCGTAATCCTCGATCTTCGCCCCCTCAGGCAACGGATAAACGCGAATGTGTACTTCGCCGAACTGTCCTCGCCCGCCCGATTGCTTCTTGTGGCGATAACTCCCCTCGGCGATGGCCTGGATCGTCTCGCGATAGGGAATCTTCGGCTCTTTGATGTCGACCTCAACCTTGTCGCGTCGCTTCAACCGTTCGCGCAAGATCTGCAAATGCAGCTCGCTCATGCCGGTCATGACCAATTCCTTGGTCTGCGCGTCACGATCCAGCCGTAGCGTCGAATCTTCTTCGACGATCTTATGGAGCGCGCCGGAAAGTTTTCCTTCATCGCCGCGCGTCTTGGGCGTGACGGCCAATCCCACCATCGGCGTCGGGAACGCCAAAGGTGGCAACGTGAAATCCCCCAAGCAAGTGCCGGTGTGCAGGTCCTCGGTCTTGGCCACGGCGATGATGTCCCCCGGGCCGGCCACGTCCACCGGTTCGGTCGCTCCGCCTTGCACGCGCAGCAGTTGGTGCAGCTTAACCGGCTTGCGCACTAACGAGGCATGAACCGTTTCGTCCTTCTTCAGCGTGCCGGAAAAAATCCGCATGTAGCTCAACCGCTGCACGAACGGATCGATGCGCGTCTTGAAAACTTGCGCCACCAGCGGCCCGGCCGGATCGGCCTTTACGTCAACTTCGGCCCCCTCGGCATTCTTTGCTTTGTGCGGAATCTTGTCCGGCGGCAACGCGCACAGCGCGAACGCGTCGAGCAGTTCCGAAATTCCCCCGCCAGTCTTGGCCGATACGCAGATGATCGGGATCAAGCTCCCGGCGGCCACGGCCTCGACGATCAGCCGGCCGATTTCCTCTTGTGTAGGCGGCGTCCCCTCGAAGTAGCGCTCCGTGACCGATTCATCGACTTCGATGATCGATTCGATCAGCTTGCCATTGATGGCCGCGGGATCGGTGAGCGCGCCCTTCGTGTCGGCAGGCACCGTTAGCGTGCTGACGACACCTTTGAAATCATGCCCGCTGCCGATCGGTACATTCAGCGGCACACAAGCCGTGCCAAACAGCGCGCGGATTTCCTTGAGCAGCTCCTCGAACTCGATATTCTCGAGATCCATCTTGCTGATCACGATCATCCGCCCCAGGCCGGCCTTGCCCGCCTCTTGAAACACCCGGCGCGTATTCACGCCGATGCCAGAATGGGCGTTGATAAAGATCACAGCCGTATCCGCGCCTCGCATGGCCGCGATGGTCTGCCCGATGAAGTCGGGGTAGCCCGGCGTGTCGATGACGTTGAAGAAACGTCCGCCGTGGTTGAAGTGAATCAGGCTCGATTCGACGGTGTGCTTGTGATGCTTCTCTTCTTCGTCGAAATCGCAGATGCTGGTGCCGGCGTCCAGACTGACAGGATGATTGATGGCCCCGGTTTTGGCGAGCAAGGTGTCGGCCAGCATGGTCTTGCCGGCCGAGCCGTGCCCGCAGAAAACGATGTTGCGGATGTCCTCGACTTTGTATTGAGCCATGACACCATCCTTTGGGCTTGATGCGTGATTACCTGGACGTGTGCGGACGAGAGCCGGAAGGCACTGGCCGCTCGAATAACAGCGTCGCCGGAATTACACCAATGGATTTGCTTGTCGGCTTCCTCCTTCGGCAGCGGCGGCCAGCGCCTCGCGCAGCGTGAATTTGTGTTCGTAAAGCGCCCGGCCGATGATGCAGCCGGCCAGTCCCAGCGCGGCCAACTGCCGCATGTCATCGGCGGCGTGAATTCCTCCCGAGGCGATCACGGGCAGCCGTGTCGCGGCCTGCATCTCGCGCATCGCGGCCAGGTTCGGCCCGCACAACATGCCGTCGGTCGCGATATCGGTATAGATGATCGCCGCCAGCGGCTCGTCCGAGAAATCTCGCGCGAGCTCCGTGGCCGCGACACCGCTGGTGCGCAGCCAACCGTCGGTCGCGACCTGCCCGTCACGCGCGTCGATGCCCAGCACCAAACGGTCCGGCACCTCGCGACACAACCGGCGGAACCACTCCGGCTCGGCCAGCGCGCGCGTGCCGATTACCAGCCGCGCGAGCCCCGCGTCGAGCAATTGCCGCACGGTCTGCTCATCACGAATGCCGCCCCCCAGTTCGCAAGGCACATCGACGGCGGCGAGAATTTTTTCAATCGCCGGCAAGTTCGTGGGTCGGCCGTCCCGCGCGCCATCCAGATCGACCAGGTGCAGGCACTCCGCCCCCTCGTCCACCCAATGCCGCGCCATAGCGGCCGGGTCGTCGCCGAAGATGGTCTCGCGGCCGTAGTCCCCTTGCTCGAGACGGACGCATTTGCCACCGCGCAAGTCAATAGCCGGCCAGATCTGCATATCCGCTCGCGTCCCGCGCGCCCAGAAAAGGGAAAAGACAATTCAAATATCGCACAGAAAATTTCGACAAGCAAGAGTCGGGCGAAGCCGCGCCGCAAGAAGAATCACATCGCTGTAGTCGGGCTCCGCGAGCCCGGGATTGCTCGCACAACCGTTGCGATGGGAAGGAGGTCGGGCGCAGAAAGCGTCCTGAAGATCGATCGTGGCTCAAGGCCGTGCCACTTTCGAACCCGCCCCTAGTTCTGGCTTAGCCCATCGCCGCCGCGCTCTTCCTTGTTCAGCAAGTGGCGCAGGTAGCGAGCGCGCTCGATGTTGCGGTCGGCCGTATCCAGCTCGCCGCCGGTGATCTTTTGCAGGTGGGCCGGCTGTGTATAGATAAACAGCTTGTTGACCGTGGGAATCTCGAGGTCGTGAATCAACCCCAGATTAACCCCCATGCGCACACTGGAGAGCAAGTGCATGGTTTCTTCCGAGCTGATCGTTTGCGCCGTGCGCAGGATGCCGTAAGCACGGCTCACCCGGTCGTGCAAGTTTTCGTGGCTTTCCTTCACCAGGAAATCACGCGCCTTGCGCTCGTAGTCAATGATCGTTGGGATAACGTCGCCGACCTGCTTGACCAGGTCCGCCTCACTGCGTCCCAGCGTGATCTGGTTGCTGATCTGGTAGAAGTCTCCCATCGCCTGCGAGCCTTCGCCGTACAAGCCGCGCACGGCCAGACTGATTTTCTGCAGCGAGCGAAACAGCTTGTCGATCTGCCGCGTGATCACGAGTGCCGGCAAATGCAACATCACGCTCACCCGCATGCCGGTGCCGACATTCGTAGGGCAGGCCGTGAGGTAGCCAAGGTTTTCGTTGAAGGCGTACGTCACCTGCTTCTCGACCATGTCGTCGATGCGATTGATCGTCTCCCAGGCGCTCTGCAGGTTCAATCCGCTTTGAATGACCTGGATCCGCAGATGATCCTCCTCGTTGATCATCAGGCTGATCTGTTCGTTTTCGGCAATCACCACGCCGCGCGGTCCCTCGGCGTCGGAATGCTCGCGGCTGATCAATTGCCGCTCGACGAGCAATTGCCGATCGAGCGCCGGCAGCTTGTTGACGTCGACAAACGTCATGTTGCCCAGATCTTCGATCCCCATGATGCGGCCGCGCAGCACGCGCTCGATCTCGGTCCGATCGGCCGGATTCGCGCGACTGATGAAGGGGTAGTCCGCCAGGTTGCGCGCCAGGCGGATGCGGCTGCTCATGACGATGTCGGCCTCGGGTCCCGCCCCGCGAAGCCATTCGCCACTTGTACGTGCCAGGTTCGTGAAATCCACGTTCGCTTTATCCAAAACTGTCTTGCCTTGCTCGTACTTCCCGCGCGTCTTGACGAAATGCGCTCGCCATCCGGTCGCAGGCTTAAACCCGCCAGTCGCCACCTACTGCAAGTAATCTCGCCGGACCCAATTCTGCCGCATCAATCTTGCCGCAACAGGTCCAGCTGCGAAGAACACGACCAAATACCAAAATCAATCGGCGGTAATCAAACTAGCTCGCCTGTTCGATCTGTCGAATTTCATCCCGCAACTGCGACGCCCGCTCGTAATCTTCGCTCTGGATCGCGTCCTTCATCTCGCGCCGCAACCGGATCAAATCGGTCTGCCGGTCGGTATTCCCTGGCGTCCGCTGCGGCCGCTTGCCGACGTGCCGCGTCTCGCCGTGAATGTTCAGGATCAACGGCTCCAGTTCCTTCTGAAAGCAGATGTAGTCGTGGGGGCAGCCCAGTCGACCTTCCTTGCGAAACTCGAAAAACGTGATCCCGCAAATCGGGCAGGCCTGCTGATCCAGTCGGGCCAGTTCCTCGGCCGTTTGCCCCACCGCCAGATGCTGCGCGAGCGCACCGGCCAAACTCTGCCCGCTTCCTCCCCCTTGTTCCGGTTCAGACTCGGTCAGGTACGACCGTGCATGGTGCTCGCAGAGGTGCAATTCCTGCGGCTTGCCACCGGTTAACTCGGTGATGTGAAACGTCGCCGGCTTGTCGCAGCGTTGACACTTCATGGCAGTCGTTTCTGCTCTGGGTCGGCCGGGGCCTGACAACGCCCAATCGCTTGCCGCACAGCAGGTTAGATTATGGTCGAAGAATGCCCAAGGGATTCTAACAGTACCCCCCAGAGTGTCAATGCCGACCGGGACTTGCGCTCAGTGACACGCGATCGAATCAGGGGCCGACCGGCGCGCGAACCTTCACTCAGCGCACAACGCAGCAGCTTCGGTTGTCGCTATTTTCGCTCGCTGCTAAGCTGCAACCCACGACCGCCGCCAGACGCGTAACGCACGGCTCGATGCTGCGCCGCTTACGAACGCGAACCTGGCCCACACGGCGACGTCCTGTTAGCTGATGGGTCGCGCGGCGTGTCAGAACGCTCCTCGGAGAACAACAGACTCGGATGGGACACTTTCCCGATTTCGACACTTTTTGTCGCCTCGCCACGGGGGTGCATCTCGTCCCGGTTTATCGTCGCCTGCTTAGCGACATGCTGACCCCGGTCACGGCCTGCCGCCGTGTCGACGCCGGCCGTGGCGCGTGCCTGTTCGAAAGCGTCGTCGGAGGCGAACGGGTCGGACGCTATAGCTTCGTCGCCGCCGGGCCGTTTCTGGAATTCGAAGCCCGCGGCCACGATGTCACGATCACGAACCTCACCGGAACGGTGCCACGAAGCGAAACTTTTCACTCGGACGATCCGCTCGAGGATCTCAAGTCGCACGTCAATCGCTGGCGGTCGGCCACGCTCCCCGATTTACCGCCGTTCTGCAGCGGCGCCGTCGGATACGCCGGCTACGACGCCGTACGCTACGTCGAGAATTTGCCTAACGCCCCGACCGACGATCGTGGGCTGCCCGACCTGGCGTTTGCTTTTTACGACCACATGCTGGTCTTCGACAACATTACGAAGACCATGACCGCCGTGGCCATGGCCCGACTGGACGACGAGCAGCGTTCGGCCGCGGATCTACGCCTTGCGTACGACGAAGCCTGCCGCCGCGTCGATGTGCTAGTCGAGCAAATGGCCACGCCCGGCGCCGATCCCCGGCCTGTTGATATCGCCACGCGGGGCGAGCCACGTATAACGTTCGAATCGAACTTCACGGCCGCCACGTTCGAGACCGCCGTCGAACGCTGCCTGGAATACATTCGCGCCGGCGATATTTTTCAGGTCGTTCTCAGCCAGCGTTTGAAAACCAAGATCACCGCCCCCGCGTTCGAAATCTATCGCACGCTGCGCGTCGTGAATCCCAGCCCATTCATGTTCTACCTGCGTACGCCGCAGGTGACATTGGTCGGCAGCTCGCCCGAAATCCTGGTCCGCTGCATGCATGGCGAAGTAACCGTCCGCCCACTGGCCGGCACCCGCCCGCGCGGCGCCAACGAAGAAGAAGACCGCCGTCTGGCCGAAGAGCTACTCGCCGACCCCAAAGAGCGGGCTGAGCACGTCATGCTCGTCGATCTGGGGCGCAACGACGTGGGCCGTGTCGCCCGCTACGGCAGTGTCGAGCTGTCGGACGTCATGACGGTCGAACGCTACAGCCATGTCATGCACATCACGTCGAATGTCACAGGCCAGCTCTCGCCCGGCTGTGACGCCTTCGACGCGCTGCGCGCCTGTCTGCCGGCCGGAACGGTCTCAGGCGCACCCAAGGTCCGAGCGATGCAGATTATCGACGAGCTCGAGCCACATCGTCGTGGGCCGTATGCCGGAGCCGTCGGTTACTTCGACTTCAACGGCAACATGGACACGTGCATCGCCTTGCGCACGATCGTGATCCAGGACGGCATTGCTTACGTGCAAGCCGGCGCAGGGCTGGTCGCCGATAGCATTCCGGCGGCCGAATATCAAGAAACGCTCAACAAAGCCCGCGGCCTGCTCAAGGCGATCGAAATCACCGAAGACCGCATGCGCGGCGATTGATAGCGAGTGGGCCGCTCGGCGCATCAGCAATTTCGTCCGCGACTCAACGACAGCCAGCGAGCGCCGCTTTATTGTTGTGGCATGGAATTGTGCGGCCAATGAACGATTTTGTCTTCGCGCCATATCACAGCTTCAGGGAACAGTCGCGCGATTCGTTCCGCATTTTCCGCGGCAGTGCTTTTCGGCACGATTACCGCCGTGGCTTCCCCGTAGTCGCCGAGCGCGCGGTCGAGTTTTAGTAGCCAATTCGGCCGTGGGTGTGCGCTTTCACCGCTGCCAAGCACTCGTCCCCCAAGAGTCTCGATTTGCGCGATCGCTAGGCAACGCTTCTTCGCTCTTTCGACCTGCGACCGAAACCAAGCTCCGCCCAAGCCCAACATCACAACGCCAATTACTATCGTGCCGATACTGAGCTGCAACAATCGTCGGCGAATGGGCGGAGTAAAGTTCACGGGGCAATGGTTCCTGTCGCCTTAGAACGCGCCGGCTCGTGCTGCGTCCGCTTCATTGCCGGAATCAGCAGGGCAAGGAGAATTGCTACGATCAGCGCAACGGCCACCAACTCGTACCGATGCGGCCGATACCAAGGACGTTTTTGATGATCATTCATGCCCTGATTCTACTGCGCGCTCGCGATGCGATCACCGTCGACGACGAATCGCCAACAGCGCCAGACCGCCGAGTGCGGCGAGCATGAGCGTCGACGGCTCGGGGACATCGTGAAGCACTACTATGCCGGACGCCACGGCGACCGGATACGCCTTGTTTTCGACCTGGCTGACGAGCGTTCTATTGCCAGTTGTGGGGTCAATCGACAAGAGCGCTCCCGTATAATTTATTGCCAGGATAGCGCCGTTGTCGGCTGTAGTAATGGCAAGCGACTGCAACACCGGCCCGGATCCGATGACGGGGGTGCCCGTCGGTTGCGTTGGCGTCGGATCAAAAGTCTCGGAAACAGCAACGCGATCGCCGGTTGCGGGATCGATCCGGTAAATGCCGAAGTAACTCGAGTTGTCGCCCTGGCTCGTCGACGATAAACCCAGGGCGTATAGGTTTCCCGCTGAGTCGAACGATAAATCGGCAGGCGAAATCGTAGGGCCGGTGCCAACGGTTGAACTGGAGAGAATGCTCGCCGCGCCCGTCACGGCACTAATTTTGTAAAGCGCAGGAAAGTTCGAGCCCACGTAAAGATCGGTTCCCAGACTCGCGAAACCGTACAATGGCTCTACCGTATCGATGCCGGTAATCGCAAAGGGGGTGACGACCCCGGTCGTCGGATCGATGGTTTCGAGTCCTCCCTTGGTCGTGGCAAAAATGGTGTTCCCCACCTGCCTGGCCGCATTAATCACGCCGCTGTCGGTCGAGCTTGTGATATCGGCGATGAGCGATCGATTGCCTGTGTTGGGATCGACCCGATAAAGGCGCGACTCGTATTGAGAAAGCGCATTAACTGCTGACTGATTATCGACCACTAACAAGCTGCCGTCGTTTTGCTGGCTGATATATCGAATGTTCGAACCGCCGCTACTGGCGTCGAAGGTAAGCGACGGCCCCGTTCCAATCGCGTCGCCGGAAAGTACAGATGTTGATCCCGTCGTCGGATCTACCGCGATCAAACGCGTGTCCGGATTGGCGACTTGCTGTGGGTTATCTGATACGCCCACGACAATCGTTCCGGGGGCCAGCGTCGTCGCCCAGGCCTGGTGCGCGGAGGAAAGCCCATCGCACGAAAGCATAGAAAAACAAATCGCAATGAGCGCATAGGCGCGCACTTTTCTACCAAACATGTCCCGCTCCTCTTCTCGAAGGAATGAACAATGGATGAAAACAATGCTCTTTGATGAACGACACAAGTGGAGAAGCCATTGCCGAAGACGCTGCTACGAGGGCCCGATGAACAAATAGACCCAACGACCTTCGAGGCGTGCGCGCAACGAATAAGAAAGAAGATCAAATAAAGGCGCGAGCCAAGAGAGATTAGCAGCGGCTGCTAACAAAGGATTATTAGAGAGGTCGCGCTCACGAGCGTTGCTCCAGATGGAAACCACCTTGAAAATAACCCCATACCGGGGTGAAATGCAAGTGAAAGCGCGGCTACCACGCCGATACGCGCCGTCGCATCGCCAGCAATGCCAAGACGCCGAGTCCGGCGAGCACCAGTGCAGAAGGCTCGGGCAGCACTTGAAGCTCGCCGCGGATCTCGCCGCCCGGAAAGAGCGAATCGGTGATGTTGATGTATGTGATCCCGGCACTCATGTCCAAGACCTGCTGCGCGGTCAACGGCACGGTCCCCTGGAATGTGCCCGAAGTCGTGCCTGGCGAATCGAGCGTGAAGGTACCGATTACCGGTCCCGTCGTACCTGGCGCGCCATCGTTGAGAGTCACAGTCAGAGCCCCGGCCAGCAGGTTACTATAAATGCCGTCTCCCGCCTGGATCGAGAAGGTGCTCAACGTCGTGTTAAGAAAACCATGGACTTCACCAAGGGCCGGCGAGGCGTTGGGCGGCACCTGATGCAGGCCATCGGGGAATGCGTCCATGTTCATGCCCGATGCATTCACGTTGCATACGAGCACCACGAAAACGAGCGTAAATCCGATAGTGAATGAAACATAGGAGCGATTCATTTGTTGGTATCTCTGTAAAGGACTAAGAAGTGTAACCCGTAGTAAATCTAGTTGCACGATTCACAGATGTCGCGACGCAATCACCGTCGACGGCGCAACGTACCCCGCCAGCGCGGCGAGCGTAAACGTTTAGCGATCGGAAAGCCAACGGAAACGTGCGAATTACCGCGACAGGTGCAAAGGATATTCCCGGTACACGATGCCGGCCGAGTCGCAGAAGGCGAGATTGAGTGGCCGGCTTTACCAGGGGTTAAGAGCTGCTAGGGCAGAGCTTAGGCGGCTATTTACAAAATTGCAATGAGTGAGCACCTGCGCCCATGAACTTACAACCACTTTTGTCGTGCGCGCATAAAAAGACCGCCGGACGGTGTTCGGGTACCATCCGACGGCCAGCCCTGACGCTCGCAGCGCCTCGGCGTATGGGTTAAACACCACAGGTATTGATAGGTGTCGAATCACCGCGCAAACGTGGCGCATGAAAAAGGGCCACCCGGCAGCGTGACCAAACCGAGCGGCCCCGGCTGAGCACTCGCCACAGCCGTGAGCCATTACCCGGAAAAATGCTGACTGGTTTCGGGAATGCCAACCATCCCAGCGCCATCGGGCCCTAGGTCACGGCATTATCGTCTTTCCCAAAATAGCTTTGCGTCGTCAAAGGAGGCAGCTATCCGCAGGCGTGGCACGCGTTACTCCTTGCCGTAAGCCCGAAGTGAGTCGCCTCGATGAAACCTAATGAAATCGCGGATTTCTTCACGAATTCTTATTGAAATCCATTCCCACAGAACGCTAGAATCCGGGTGGAACAAGACAAGAGCACCTCTTTGCCGGTTTCGGCAGCGGCTGCTTATGCGCGAGGGCGGGCATAGTAGGCGAGCTTTTTTATCTCGGCGCTTCCCCTGCGCGCTCGCATGGCCGTGGCTCGCCAATCAGGAAATCGCACACTTTCGGCCGGCACACACCCTGCGAGTTTCAGCGCCGCAAGATCCTTCGCCACAAGAATCACCACGGCGTGATCTGTCGAACGAAGATTCCGGGCTTATTCATCCTGTCCGTTCATTCAGCCCGCCCGGCAACCCCCTCGTGACACAGCAAGCCGTACGATCGCGTCCGTTCTGGCATTCGCATCGCTACCGCATGACTTCTCGGGGAGGAACGCTCGTGAGCCTCTGAACGATTCGTGGTGCCAAGCGCCAGCGGGGTCGATCAGCGTAGGTTTCATTCGTTCCCATTTCTCGCCCCAACGGTTCTCTCGCGCCACGACCATCCATTGGTCGTTGTTGGCTGCGCGCGAAGCGCCAGGTTCAGGGACTCTGCGTCCCTCAATCCCTGCTGCGCCTGACGTCGCCGCCGCACCCCGTGCGTGGCAATTCGCTGCGCTGCATGCGCTCGCGATTACTTCATTCGCGTTATGTCGAGCGATGCGGCGCGACTGTTTCATCAACAATCTTTCCCGGAAGAGAAGCCTAACATGACCAAGCACACTGCTTGCCAACGCAGACCGGTCCTGGCGACCCTCTGCCTCATGGCTTTCGTTTTATTAGTTCTTGCTTTCGACACCTTGCCCGCCGTGGCCGCCGATTACTCGTGGGCCAATCCGGTCTCCGGCGATTTCGATGGTCCCACGAATTGGACTCCCGCCGGCGGGCCGCCAGGGGCGAACGACACCGCGATCTTCAATCTCGGTTCGACAGGTTACACCGTATCCAGCACGCTGGCAGACACGCTGCAACAATTGCGCGTCGACAACGACACCGTGACCTTTCAAAGCATTTCCGGACGCTCGCTGTCGGCAACCGGGACCACTTTGCCCGCCATTTCGTTCGGCAACAACGCGGGTGACATAGCCAACGTGACGCTCAAGCGTTCGCTGACGGGCGTCAATGACGCGGTCGGTTACGCTGCTGGATCGCAGGCCACGGCGACGCTTCTTGGCACTTCTTGGACCGACACGAATCTCTATATCGGATACGCCGGCCAGGGCACCGTCAACCTCCCGAACTCTTCGTCGCTCTCTAGCACGAACTCAATGGTGCTGGGTTATCAAGCCGGCTCGCAGGGAACCGTGACCCAAAGTGGCGCCGGCATCGGGTTGCAAGGCGGCTCGCTCATCGTAGGCGGCAGCGGCGCCGGCACGCTGAGCGCTGTACGCGCAAGCTTCAACCAGATCATTCTTGGCCAGAACACCGGCTCAACGGGGACGGCTACTGTTGGTTCCGTTGAAACCGAATCGGGCGGGAATCTTGTCGTCGGCCAGAATGGCAACGGAAGCATGTCTCTCATTAGTGGCGGCAGCGTGAGTGGGGCACTGGTCATTGGCCAGAATGTCGGCTCGCAGGGGACGACGTCCTTGACGAACTCCCACTCGTTTCTGACCGTCTATGGCATCAGAGGTGAACCAAGCGTAATTGTCGGGGGATCGGGACAGGGTTCGCTATCACTGTCTAATGCGGCAACGCTGAACTCCGGCCCAATGGTCGTTGGACAGTCGGTCGGATCTGTCGGCGAGGTTGACATTACCGGAGCAAAATCCCGATTGGACGCATCAGATTTGGAAATCGGAAACGCAGGCAAGGGCACACTTACCGTCTCTGCAGGTGGCAACGCAGAGGCTCAAAATCTTTCCATCGCTACAACGGCCGGCGCTAGCGGTGCGATATCTGTCGATGGAGCGGGATCGAGCGTGATTGGTAATGGGGAACTGACCATTGCCAGCAGCGGTATCGGATCACTCGCAATTACCAATGGCGGCAGCGTGGACGCTAAAGGCAGCACTACGGTAGGCGCGAATACTTCCTCTCAAGGTGGCATTACTGTGGACGGCGCCGGATCGATCCTCCGCACCGGCGATCTCACGACAGCAGGCGCCGGCCATGGCAACATCGCGGTCACCGCGGGGGGAGAGTTGGATGGCGGCACCAACGTGATCGGTCGCGATCACGACTCGCATGGATCAATCTCGATCGACGGGGCGCAATCCACGTTCCTGCTGGCCGGTGCAGCGATCGGTCAGGCGGGGCAGGGGAGTCTTACGCTCAGTGGCGGAAGCCTCACCACTGCCAAGGGTGATATGATTGTGGGCCAGGCGGCAACCGGTGTCGGCACCCTGACCGTCGACGGCGCCATGGCAACTGTGCAGAACCTGGTTGTCGCGCAGGACGGCATCGGCGCGGCCACATTCAGCAACGGCGCAAACGTGACCGCTCAGAATGTGACCATCGGCGCCGACAAAGGTGCAAACGGAAGCATCTCGGTCACAGGTTCGGGGACAGCCTTGACCGCATGGGCGCTATCGATCGCACCGGCGGGAAGCGGGCAACTGAGCGCCTCGGACGGTGCGGCTGTCTCAGCGACTAGCGTCACGATCGGCGGCGCAGGATCGTTAAGCCTCGTCAGCGGGGCGACCCTCATCAGCACCGACCTCACAATTTCTCCGCTCGGGCAGCTCTCGCTAGCTGGCGCCGGCACGAAATATTCCGTGCCACCCTCTAACGGTCCGCTACAGATCGCGGGCGTAGCAACGATCTCGAACGGCGCCTCTTGGATAACGCCCACTGCGGTCGAAGTGGGAAACCTTGCGGCCAATCCCGCGTCGGTGACAGTCTCGGGCGCAGGTTCGCAATGGAATGCATCGAGCACGTATGGAAGCTTGACGCTAGCTGCGGCCTCTCAATTGGCCGTGAATAATAGCGGCGCCGTCACCGCGTCAACGATCGTCGACGAGGGAGCCATCCTCGTAAACACTGGCGCGACATTGTCCGCAACAAACTCGCTCGGGGTCTTGGGAATTCTGCAGGTAGGAACGGGCGCAAGCGTGATCACGCCTTCTTTGTCGTTATTCCAGGGCCGCACAGTCGATCTGAGTGGCGGAGGAACGGTCATCGTTGGCGCAACGGCGCCTACCGCAACTGTTCTTGATTCATTCACGACGAATGCCGCGCCATCTGGGAGTCTAATTCAAATCGAGACTGGCGGACATTTCACCACGAGAACGGACGTCGCTGCCCCGTTTAACGGTATATATTCTGTCACCGGCTCGATCCTCAACCAAGGCGGTACGGTGAATCTGCAAGGAGAGAGCCTACCCTCGCAACTCGATGTATCAGGCGACTTCACGCAGCAGTCCGGAACGCTCGCTCTGCTAATGATAGGATCAACCAGCAACGCCAGCAATGAACTGCACGTGGCGGGCAACGTCTCGCTGTCCGGTGAACTGGAACTGGACATCGCTTCCAGCCAAGAGTCGCCCGTACACGCCGGCGCAACCTTCGACCTGATCTTCGCCGCTGGCAACTTCGACACCTCGGGCCTTACTGTCGTGGCCAAGGGCGCGTTCGGAGTTCCGTTGCCCGCGGGTTTTGCCTATACGACGCAACTCTCGGACGGCGTCTTTTCCATGACCGTTACCTCGGTCCCCGAACCCTCGACGCTAGTGCTGACTGGTCTGTGTGCCCTGGGTGTTGTACTGCGGCGGCGACGGGCATCAATCGTCAAAAAAGTGATTAGTTGAAGTCCCTTTTCTGGCTTGTGAAGTTGCATTGTATATGCTCGCGATTACTTCATTCGCGTTATGTCGAGCGATGCGGCGCGACTGTTTCATCAACAATCTTTCCCGGAAGAGAAGCCTAACATGACCAAGCACACTGCTTGCCAATGCAGACCGGTCCTGGCGACCCTCTGCCTCATGGCTTTCGTTTTTGTCGTTCTTGCATTTGAGATTTCGCTCGCCGTGGCCGCCGATTACTCGTGGGCCAATCCGGTCTCCGGCGATTTCGATGGTCCCACGAATTGGACTCCCGCCGGCGGGCCGCCAGGGGCGAACGATACCGCGATCTTCAATCTCGGTTCGACAGGTTACACCGTATCCAGCACGCTGGCAGACACGCTGCAACAATTGCGCGTCGACAACGACACCGTGACCTTTCAAAGCATTTCCGGACGCTCGCTGTCGGCCACCGGGACCACTTTGCCCGCCATTTCGTTCGGCAATAACTCGGGTGACGTCGCCAATGTGACGCTCAATCGTCCGCTAAAGGGCGTGAACGACGCGGTCGGGTACGCTGCCGGATCGCAGGCCACGGTGACGCTCGGATCGGGCAATGTTTCTTGGACGGACACGAATCTCTATATCGGATACGCCGGCCAGGGCACCGTCAACCTTCCGATCTCTTCGACCCTCTCGAGCACGAACTCGATGGTGCTTGGTGATCAAACGGGGTCGCAGGGAACCGTGACCGTTGGTAATTCCGGGGCCGCCGTCAACACGAGCTCTCTCATCGTAGGCGGCAGCGGTACCGGCAAGCTATCGGTTACTGCGGGAAGCATCGGATTCAAAAACCAAATGATCGTCGGCCAGAACGCCGGTTCGACGGGCACCGCGACTCTCGATGGCAAGAATTCGACGTTCGTCGTCAACTCCGGGGCCAACCTCATCGTTGCCCAAGACGGTCAGGCATCGATGTCACTTACCAATGGCGCCGCCGGAATCTTGAATGGAACTCTGGTTATCGGACAAGATGCTGGATCGCAAGGAAGTTTCACCATCGCGGATGTCAACTCCAAATTGCAGATCGGCAGTGGCATCCCAACGACTCCAGACGTGACGGTTGGCGCCGCGGGCCAAGGATCGCTTTCGCTGTCTGGCGGAGGAAACCTTCTTTCGCTCGGCCCGGTCGTCGCAGGACAGTCGGCAGGCTCCGTCGGCACGATTAGCGTCGCCGGAACCAATTCCGGTATAGGGGTATCTTCTGGAGGACTTACGATTGGTGTCGCCGGGCAAGGCGATCTCTCCGTCACGGGGGGCGGCTCGATTCTTGCCACGGGATTGGCCGTCGGCTCTTCGGCCGGTTCGCATGGCGCCGTAACGGTCGATGGAACAGGATCGAAAATTGCCGGGGTCAGCGTCACGACGATCGGGGTCTCGGGCTCCGGCTCGCTCGACATTACCAATGGAGGCAACTTAGGCGCTAACTCGTCCCTCATCGTAGGCGCCAATGCTTCGTCACAAGGAACGGTCACCCTGGACGGTACCGGATCGATCCTCAGCGCCGGCAATCTCACGACAGGAGGCGCCGGCCATGGCAGCATCGCCGTCACCGGCGGTAGCGAACTATTGACATCCAGCAGCACGATCATCGGCCGTGATCAGGCATCCCAAGGAACAATCTCAGTCGATGGAGCACAATCAAAATTTGTGCTGGCCGGCTCGACGATCGGCCAGTCAGGTCAGGGAAATCTTAAGCTCAGCGGCGAAAGCGTTACGACGGCCAGCGGCAAAATGGTCGTTGGTCAGGCGGTGGGCGGCGCCGGCAACGTGACCATTAGCGGAGCCACCGCCAATTTGCAGAATCTCGTCGTCGCTCAGGACGGCACCGGGCAATTCAACCTCCAGGGCGGTGGAACCGTCGCCGCTCAAGACGTGACGATCGGCGCCGACATCGGCGCCAATGGAAGCATCTCGGCTTCCGACTCCGGCACAACCTTAACTGCGAGAAACCTGTCGATTGGCACCGGCGGAGTGGGACAGCTCAGCGCTTCGAACGGCGCTGCTCTTTCGGCAACCAGTAATGTCATCATTGGCGGCACCGGCTCGTTAAGCCTCGCCAGCGGGGCCACGCTCAGCAGCCAGTCACTCACCATCGCACCGACGACGGCCACGGCTACCGGCCAAGGCCAGCTCTCACTGGACGGCGCAGGCACGAAGTACACCCTGGCAAGCTTCGGAAGCCCGATGCCAATGGGGGGCGCAGTAACGATCTCAAACGGCGCCACTTGGACCACGGCACCGCCAATTAATGTAGGCGCCTTCATCGGCAATAAAGCCTTGGTGACGGTCTCGGGCGCTGGTTCGCAATGGAATTCATCCGGTTCGCCCCAAGTCTTTGATATCAACATCAACAGCACCTCTCAATTGGTCGTTAATAATAAAGGCGCCGTCACGGCGCCCACCATTGCCGACTATGGAACCATCAGCATGAACACCGGCGCGACATTGTCCACCTCGAATACGCTCGACGTCGCCGGCAGCTTGGAGGTAGGGACGGGCGCCAACATAACTTCGCCCTCGTTGGTATTGGTCGGGGGCAGCAACGTCGATCTCAACGGAGGAGGAACGGTCACGCTAGGCAGCGCAACTCCTGCCGCCACAGTTCTCGATGCATTCACGTCGAATGCCGTGCCCAGCGGGGGCATGATCCAGATCGACGTTGGCGGAATCCTCAGCGCCGAGCCGCTCAACACGGGACCGATTGGAGGAGTCAGCTCGGTCACCGGCACGATCCTCAACCAGGGTGGCACCGTCTCCTTGCAAGGAGAAAGCGTGCCGTCGCATCTCAATGTCTCGGGCGACTTCACGCAGCAGTCCGGAACGCTCGCTCTACTGATGGCAGGTACGCCCTACAACGCCAGCAATGAACTGCATGTGGCGGGAAATGTTTCTCTATCCGGTGTTTTGGAACTCGACATTTCATCTTTTCAGGATTTTCCCGTGCATGTCGGCGAAACCTTCGACCTGATCTTCGCCAGCGGCAACTTCAATACGCCTGGCCTTACGGTCGAGGCCAAGGGGGCCTTCGGAGTTCCGTTGCCCGCTGGATTCGCTTACACAACACAACTCTCGGACGGCGTCTTTTCGATGACCGTCACTTCGGTGCCCGAGCCCTCGACGCTCGTGCTGACTGGTCTGTGTGCCCTGGGTGTTGTACTGCTGCGGCGACGGTCGTAGCATGTTCGCGGCACAGGCGGCGGGGACATTCAGCCCGTCGCCTGCGACCGCTCGACTATCCCGTCATGGCCAAGGCACAAGATGAACCAACCATCCACAGTACGGGTAGTCGTGACGCATCGCTACGACGTCGCGCCGGCGAAAGTTTTCGAAGCTTGGCTCAAACCCGAACTGCTGAGCCAGTGGATGTTCGGCTCGCACCTGCGTGACGAAACCATCGTGAGGTTGCACACGGACGCCTGCGTCGGCGGGTCGTTTTCCTTTGTCGTCGAGCGGCAAGGACAGGAAATCGACCATGTGGGCGAGTACTTGGAAGTCGATCCCCCGCGCCGCCTGGCCTTCACCTGGGGCATCCGCGCAAACCTCCCCGAAACCAGCCGTGTCGTCATCGAGATCAAGCCAGTCGCCACCGGCTGCGAATTAGCGCTGACGCACGAACTCGACCCAAAATGGTCCGACTTCGCCCCACGCATCGAAGCAAGCTGGGCTACGATGCTCGCGGCGCTCGCCAAAATCTACGAGCAGCCGAAATAACGGGCGTTCACCCACGGAGCGACGCAAGTCGGCCGAGGGCAGCAGGCAGAAGAATAAGTGATGAGTGCTGAATGATGAATGATGAATGGGGTAAACAAACCATCACCACAAAGCCGATCGCAACAAACACCAGCCCGCAGCGCCAGCGAGGGTTCTTTCTTCGCCACTCATAGTGTTCGCACTTCGAAGCGGCATTCGCATTTTGTAGGGTGCGTCCGCGACGCACCACATTGTTCTCTCGGCGTCCCAACTGCCATCGAAGACATTTCGATCCGCAGATGACGCAGATTCTCGCAGATGCATAACGACAAATGAAAGACGGTGCGTCACGGGCGCACCCTACCT
>DASYDW010000128.1 GCA_036499395.1 Pirellulales bacterium | reverse complement strand
GCAATGCAAAGGCAATCTGTTCCTCACTGAATGCCGACTTCTTCATGGCCATCTCCCTGGTCGCCTCTGGCGACCTTCATGATGGCCTGAACGATAGACTTTTTCTCATTATCCGTGAGCACATTTTCGGGGGATGGGTCAGTCAAGCGCCAATGATGCTCCCTACGCGTAAACTGCTTACCAGCAAGGTTCACTTTGCCGATGATTTCCCCCGCGTGTATCGTGAACGAGTCGGACATATTAGATGGTCCTTTCGGCGTCGGGTAGACTATCGCCAGGTCAATCGAGAGTTGCTATCGCTGCCCATTGGTATGATATTGTTGATCAGGGCTGCAGTCATCGTCAGTGCGTTTTGGCAGCGGGATGGTGTGCAACCATTTTTCGCACATGCCAGTTGGACTGATCATAAATGACTCGGGAAATCAATTTAGATAGGGCGGGAGCCGTGAAATTCGATCGCATCGAAGCGCCTGTCGCATTCAGCATGGTCGATCACCTGGATCATCCGACCCAGCAACCAACGTGCGTCTTTGCCCGTTACGCCTGTTGTTGGATGGCGTTTAACAACATCTACTTTGTCGCTCTGAGGGGAAAGTTGGCGACCAATCCCAAATATTGTCAGGATCGAAAACCTCATGAGATGCCGTCAGAAAAATGCCATCTCACGTTTATCGCGTCACAGATTGTTCCGGGTGTTCTTCAACAAGTAATCGAGTCACCGTCGTTCGAATTCTTTCTCACTCGGCGACCAACATCGCTTCATGGAAATGTGCCGGACATTCAAGGGGTACCACCGAACGGCGTGACGAACATCGCCAGGTCGATTTACGCGAATGTGCCAAAAGTTAGTGGTCTGGATCGAACCATCGCTGGGCGAGTTGGCACGAAGAATCAGCTTGCGACCGACGAAGGCGCCGTGGCGGCTGAGTTAGTGATGATGCTCTACACCATTCGGAATAATATGTTCCACGGGGGGAAGGAGTTTGATGATCCAAATGCCAACGAAGTGCTCCGGGAGGCTTACGTCATACTCCGTAACATTGTAGATAGCTTTTTAGCCACCTAGGGTTTCCCATGTCACCCGGGAGGGCACCTATGGACATCGATTACGACCGGCTGATTGCCGAGGCCAATACTTATGATGTTGAAGCACTCGTCGGTGTTCTCACCGAGGAACTCCCGCACGACTGGACCGACGCGTACAAGCTCGTATCACGACATCGGCCAAACATCTATCGTTTTACCGTTGGGACCTTCGAGTACCTCTTCAACTTCGTCGACGAAGTGCCGCAAGATGTGACTGTCGAGAACCGTGTCGTCGCGGTCCATGGTCGATCTCACGCTGTCAAAGATCGCCGTCGTGACCACCTAATGCGTAACCGGCCAATGCCTATGGCATTCTCGATTGCAGGCATCGGTCCCAGCACAGCCCTCCACCTGCACCTTGACGCCCTAGACCTAACGATTCTCAAGTCCATCGCAGATATGATCACCGACACAAATAGGAGGTGAGCATGGCCCACCCTATGGTCAGATCGTCGACCGGCTCGGTCGAAGGATCTAGGCGTATGTCAGCCACGACGGATTAATGTGACGTACACTCGCCGGATTAGTGGAACGGTGAATGACATAAGACGCGACCAAGTTACCGTTCGCATCTTGTGGTAGTTCAGGTATTTGGGCTCGCTGAACGCCGACTTCTTCATGGCCATCTCCCTGGTCGCCTCTGGAGACCTACATGATGGCCCGAACGTCCGACTTCTTCTCAATATCCGCGAGCACATCTTCGGGGGATGGGTCAAACAGCCCGGCAATTTCTTGCGAATGGCTCAGTTCCTCCACTATCTCCTATTACGCTGGCCGTTTCACCGGAGGGCTATGACCTGCTCTTCCGTAAACACTACTCGTTACGGTCATTTCCCCGCAGAGATCCTATATAAAGGGTGCGGGATATTTTAGATAGCCGACATGGAACATTGTCGTGGTCGAGGCAATTCCGTAGGCTAGGAAAGTGACGGTTGCTTAAGACACAGCGGGCCGACGCAAGGGTTCTTGCATTTGCACATTCAGGAGCCTATCCTAGCTATTGCCTTCTCGGCATGTCTTCGGAGGTCTAATGAAAAGCGGGCAAAAGGTTGCATCATTCATCTTTCTTTTATTGTCGTGGTCGATCCCATCGAACGCCCAATCGACTCCGCATTTTGTGCATAAGGCGACACTGGATTTGAGTCGTATTTTTTGCCGTGATGGCGACGATGGCGGGAAGCCTCGTTCACTCGTTTTTGATGGGAAAAACGCATTCATTGGCGGCGCGAATTACGAGAACCCAACGGTCGGGATTGTCAAAATCGCAAATTTGCTGGATGGCGGACGTGATATTGTGTCGTTGGAAAAGACTCGGTTTCGCGCGCCGAGTCAGCGCGGTTATGACTCGCTGACCTTTGATATTGTGCACAACCATCTGATTGCAAGTTACGACAGCGGTCATTTCGGGACGAGCTTCGTTCGTTGCATCGATCCTGACTCGGGCGAGACGGTATGGGACAAAACTGGATTCGAAGCCGAGCGACCGGTTTGCGCGGACGTGGACCCGGTCGGCGATTCTGGCAAGCCAGCAGTGGCGTATCTCTTGTATCAGCCGGCCAAGGACGGCGTGCAGATGAAGTATCTTTCGGTGGATAAAGGAGCCCCAATTTCACCGGGTGCGGTTATTAGGCCCTCCCCACAGAACTTTCGCGGCAAGTTGCAATCGATTGCCTTCGGTGTAAAGGGCGATATTGCGATTGTGGGATATGGGGGGATAGCTTTGGGGAATCGCGCCGAATCCGGAAATGGTAATAAGTGGAAACAAGTGAATTCGGAGGCGAGCGGAACGAGTTCGGTTGCAATTCTGGATGACGCTGAAGTCTGCATGAAAGGTCGTGGGGCGATAATTTTGACGGGAGTTGGCCCGGGAGGATCGGACTTGCTTGCATTTTCGGTGCAAAATCCGCGTTCAACAAATACATCGGATATGCATGGTGTGGTGCAGTCGATTAATTCGTGTGATGTTCAGTTTAGGCGATTGGATGGTTCGACAGCTGAATTGGGTTTAACTAGTTTGGCGGGTAATGAAGATGGCACGGGGCGGAAGTGGTCGGATCGGCCGCCGGAGGATCCTAAGAAGCCACTTTCCCGAGTCGTTTGCTCGAAAAGCTTATGGTTTGGGCCGGATGCCTCAAAGCAGAAACGTGTGTTATTGGTGCTTGATACGATGGAGCGCCGTCTGGATGTTTATGAAATAATCTCGCCATAATTCATCGAAGGAATGAGCGATTTAAAGGACAGGCTTATCATCTCATCGTAGATATGTCTGATGCGATCTCGAAGGGGCTTTAGCCCAGTAAGGATATTGGTGGTGATCGCCATTATCGGAGTGTTGATTGGGCTTTTCATGCTGGCGTTGAGTAGAGTATGGCGGTCGGCGGCGAGCATTCGTTGTCAACGCCAGCTTCGTCAGTTGGGCGTGGCTCTACATGGTTATGCGGGATCGAATCTTGGTTGGCTGCCGACATAGTCGGAGGTCAATTGTTTCTGGCGAAGGATTACCCGGTGTCGAAGGGGTTTGAGTCAGGATTGGGGTGGTGTGAGCAGATGATGCCATATTTCGCGAGGCCAGATTCGCCGGTCTATCACTACCTCTCTATTCCGGTAAACGCGATCAACTATTTCCTGAATGCAAGGTGAGAGTACTTGAACTATCGACACAATATTCAACTGAGCGCTATCAAAAGGTCGTCGAGTTTATTTTGCCGGGAGACTGCCAGCAAAGGATTTTTATCAACCGCCATTTGAAACTTGGCTCCAGCCAGCTCAGGATGATAAGGATGACGCGGAGATCAAGTGCTTGCTGTTTGTAAATGAGCCGGGCGGGCTGAGCTTGCATCGAAGGGGAACAATATTTTGTTTTCGGATGGACATGTAGCAGCTTTTTCACGATTCGACATTAGCGCGGTGACTTGCCATCCGACCAAGATGCAGTCTTGGGACGATTGCGCTGTGGATTAGGTGAATAATGGATTTTCTTATGTCACAGAAAATTTCGCGGCGAGACGTATTGCGGGTTGCTGGTTGTATGGCCGTGAGTTCGGCGAGCGGTGCGTTGGCCGGGTCGGCGACCCAAGTTGCGTCGCCGACACAAGCGACTCGTCCGGCGACACAGTCGGCTCTGCGCACGACATTCTTTTATCAGTTCAATGAACAGGCGATGAAAGCACTGACGGCAGACGGTGGGCTGCCGAGTGGATCGCAGTATCTGCATATATTTTCACACAGTGCCCCGGGGCTTCGCAACACACCGGAAATGGCTCGATTGGCGCATTCGCGTGGGAGCAGTTTCAGGTATGCCCATCCGTTCGATATTCATAAGTATTCGGGATGGATGACGTGCGCAGATGACGAACTAAAGCGGTGGGCAGCGGAATTTCGTAAGCGGGCGGACAATCCAGATGGCCCGGCCGATTACTTCGCATTTAATGAAATGCCGACAAATGCGTGTTCCGATCCACATGTGCGAGAGCGACTGGCGAAGCTGATGAGATACATTGCGGCGACGGGCGATCAGCGCGGGATGCGGGGGATATTTTTCATGACCGAGAAGAATTTGAATTTTCGCAACTGGATTGGGGAACCGCAGTCATTTTTCGCAGCGATTGATGAAACGTGCGACCTGGTTGTCGGGGAGCACTATCACAGTTTTGCATTTGTAACAACAAAAATGGCAGAGGAATACGCGTCACATCTCTTCGAGTTCCCTAGATGGCTGATTGGACGGAAAAATCCTGAATGCCGGAGAGTGGCTGAGGAGAAATTCGTCGTATGTCACTCGTCATTTTACGGCACTAAAGTATCTGGCTGGGCGGGCGTAGATTCGCATGCCCATGACGAGAAAGATCTTGCGAAATATTTTGATGACGTGATCGCGGCCACGCGCGCGCATCCGTTGGGGCGCGATCGGATTGGTTTCGGGCCGTTGGTGGCGGAAGGGCTGGACTCGCGCGCGGTGACGTCACTGGCTCACTCCCTCGGAATGGACCTGCGTGCTTAAGGAAGCATTGAGACGGTTTGTGGGCACGCATTGTTGAATTGAAATCAGCTGATTGATATTATGTAGAGACTGGCAATGAAGTCGCACATGTTCAACAAAAGCGCGGTAACGATTGTTGTGGTTGCGCTGATTGTGATAGGGGGGTTAAGCCGTTTCGTTATGGGCGAGGGCAGCCCCCCGGCGGTCAATGCCGATCGGTTGAATTATCTATATGGCGTCAACCCTTATTATGTGTCTGGGGCATTTGCAAAGCTGACGACGCCACAATGGCTGGGAGAAAAGGGGGTAGATGCGGTGGTTGTTCTGGCAATAGATGATCTACGACCAAAGGATCAGAAGAAGTACAGCGACTATCTCGCGCCCGTGATTCAGGCGATGCAGGGACTGCGTCCGGCGGGGACGATGAGCATCATGGCATGTTCAGTTGCGCCGCAGATCCCCGAGTTGCGGCAACTTCGCCAACAAGGGGTTTCGATAGAGGTGCATACGCTCGATCATCCGCTGCCGATGCTGCGGCGGTGGGATTTTGATGCGGCGAAATCCACTTACGATCGATGCATCGAGTTGGTGAGCAAGATTCCAGGAAATGCACCGGTGGCGTTTCGGGTGCCATTTTGTGACACACACAATACACCGAGCCCGCGTTTTTTTGCGGAAATATTTGGGAAGACGACGCGATCAGGGGCGTTTCTGAGCATCGATAGTTCGGTTTTTAACCTGATTACTGAAGAAGACGGCGCGTTGCCGCGCCAGATCACGCGCGGTGAAGACGGGCGGCCGCGATTCGGCAGGTATTTACCCGCGAGCAGCTATGCTAATCTGGTCGTCAATTACCCGTACCCTTATGTAATAGGCGGCTTTTGCTGGGAGTTTCCGCCGACGGTTCCCAGTGATTATGAAGCGCAGCTGGTCAACGGGCCAAATAGCGATGCAACGCTCGGCGATATGAAGTTTGCGATCGACGCGGCCGTGTTGAAGCAGGGAGTCTATGCGCCGGTCTTCCATCCGCATGGTTGGATCAGAAATGATCAGATCGCGGCGCTGGTGAAATATGCGGCGCAACGATATCCAGGGCGCGTTCGGTTCATGAGCTTTGGCGACGCGTTGCAGCGTTTGAACGAAAATCTCCTCCAAGGACAGGCAGTCCGTTCGGCGCGCGCCGGAGATAATGGCGTACGAATCATCGACGTGGACGGCGATGGTTTCATGGATGTCATCGTGGCGAATGAGAAGCTGCGAGTAACGAGGATATGGCGACCTACCGAGCAGAAGTGGTTGGAGGTTCCATTTCCGACGCAGTTGGTAGACAACGGCGTTTCCACCGGCGCGCAATTTGGCATTGTGCGGCCAGGGGGGGCGGTTTCAGTGATGATCCGGACGCAATCTGAGGCAGGGGCGTGGACGTTTTCCGATGGTAAATGGAGCGAAGACAAGGCGCTTTTGAATGGACTGGACATCAATGGGCATGCCGTGTTGACGGCGGCCGGAGGGGTGGATCAGGGCGTGCGTTTTCGTGATATCAACCATGGCGGCATATGCGAATTGATAGTCGGCAATTGCGAGTCGAACGCTGTGTTTCAGTGGGACGAATCGGCTGGGCGCTGGCGGCAGCTGTCTTTTGCCCTGCCGGGGGGCGTCGGGTTCGTCGACGGCAAGGGGCGCGATGCGGGTCTGCGCATGGTCGATTTGGACGGCGACGGGTGCTTGGACGTAATATTCTCGGATGACAATCGCTATGTGGCCGCCCTGTTCGGATCGATGACGTCTGGCTGGTCGAAAACGATCGCCGATGTACGGCGTGCGAAAGGTCAGAAAGATGTCCCTATGCCATTCGTGCGCGAAACCACCAATAACGGAGCGTGGTTTCATGGCCAACGGTTGCTGATTCAGAATGAGGATACTGAGAAGCTTCCAGACTTCGTGGAGTTGCATTCCTTTGCGGAGCTTCTGCGTGGTCCCTCGGAAGCGGTTCGAAAATGAGCAATTAATACGGGTCGCATGAGTAGTGGACTTAAAGGTTATGCAATTGAGAAACGTCAAAGCAACGCGCTGGATGCTATGGGGAATCTGCATCGGCGTGCTATTGTCGCTGATGCGAATGACGGATGAGCCGGAAGAGAGTGGTCAATTCGTGCGGATGTTGGAGTCGTCACGGTTTTTCAGGTCGTGGCCGCGGAGGACGAGCAGCGGAATGCCGATCGTCCGGAATGTCCTCGTGTATCCCAAATCCGACGGGCATTATTGCCTTACAGGAGATATCCTTGAGTCGTTGTCGGACGGGCGAAGTTGCTACATGCCGTTTCAATTGAGATTGCCAGCACTGATTGATATTGGCGATGGCAGCAGTGTAACACTGTCCGAATATGCGAAATATCTGGAGAGAGAGGATCGCCCGGTGAAATATACGGTCGCATGGTGGACGACTCCGGCTATGGTGTGGGTGCTGTGGACGGGTGGAAGTATATTGATCATTGGGGTGATCTTTCCGGCAATATTGCGGTTATTATATTCAGTGCCGGCGACTGAAGAACCAGAGACGGCATATGATTTGGAACGGTTTTCATTAGGAAATGATGCGCCTCAGACTGTTGGTCCGGAGAAGCCGACTGAACAGGAAATAGCGAAACTCGACGCGACGATTAGGCAGCTAGAAGCGCGAGTTCAGCCGATCGGACCTTCGGGAACGCACGATAAGACAGCACTGGGGGCACCACCATCGCTGGCGGTGGTGCCTTTGTCGGGGTATGAGGAGCCGATAGTCGCGGTGGAACCGGACGTGCGACCGCGGGATTACCAAGGCGAGTATTATCCTGTCGCGCGGCGGCAGGCGGATGAGAACAAGCTGCCAGTCGATTCCGAGCATCACACGGAATAATCTGGAGAGCATGCTATGTGGTTCATACGAAACGGCGGCCGGCGGTTGATCATCACGCTTCTGGTGTGTTCGGCCGGTCTGTTTGTATTCGTGAAGGTCGAGTGGTTCAACCTGCACGAGGCGCAGCCCGCGATCGGTGAGGTGGTGAATACGGCAGCGGGGCGCATGCCCGATGCTGAAGCGGACCAGATCCGCAAGCAGCTGATTGCGCCGGACGCGGCGACGCGCGACGCAGCATTGGAAAAGATCAGGTTGCTCATGCAGCTGTCACCAGAAACAGTCGCGTATCACCTGGCGATACGTTGGAATAAGCCGCTGTTAGAGATGAAGCGTTATGCAGACGTGGCTGACTGGTCCCAGGTCGCAATTACGTGCGACACGCTGGACTGGCCGTTGGGCCAGGCGGCGGTGGAGTCTTTGCAAATGTACCGTACGCGTGCGCTGCTGGCGTCGGGGAAGACGGCCAAGGCGTTGTCCGCTGCAAAATCGCTTTACAACGTGATCAGTATCGACAACGCGCCTGCGGCGGAGACGTTGGTGAATGAGTGCATGAAGGCATCGTCAGAATATTCAGGGCTATGTGCGCGGTTCTTGGCCGAGCAGCGAGCCGATCCGCCGCCTAGTACACAGCCAACCGCGCCAGAGCAGCCGGTGCTTAAGCGGATTAAGGTCGACCCGAAGTCTTACCTCGACGCCGTTGGGCGTATCGATGCTGCCGTGCCGACGTTGGATCATGTGAAGAAGTTTCGAGCGCTGACGCAGAAAGGGAATCTTTTGCTTCTAGCGGATCATGCCGACGAGGCCAAGGCTGTGTTCGAGCGCATCGAATCGATCGAAGCTGGTCACGAGGCGTCGCGGACACGGATGGTGGCAGCGGCGGAGAGCATCGCCCGGGCGATACATGCGCAGGATGGGTCGATAACACGAGCGATGATGTTTCTTACGGAGAAAAGCCGGCAGAAAAAATGAACGTTCTGATGGCCGGCCGCGCGTCGAGAAAAGACACCGATGCCATCCGCATAAATATGGAAGCGCTTTCGCACGTCGGACTGGTTGCTGGCGGTCATGCGGTCGGGAATCATAGGGCATATTAAAAGCTCCTAACAAAATGGGTCAGACAGGCAGTTAAGGCAAATCAGCGCACAAGCAATGGCCAGAAACGCTTCATGGATGTCGTCTCGTCGATCATAACGGAACTTCAGATGTCGATTTTGATGTACCCAACTTTCCGCCCGCTCAACCACCCACCGATAAACGCCCAATCCGCTGCCATGCTCGGTTCTTCGTTTGGCCAGGAGAGGTTGCGACCTTCTGGCTCGGAGTTGTCGGCGGTGATGCTTGGAGTCGTATCCACGGTTGCCCTGAACTTGATCAAAGCGGTGACGCGGCCGGCCACGCTTGCCCCGGACGCTTGGAACGCCGTCCACCAACGGCAACAGTTGAGTGACGTCGTGACGGTTTGCTCCAGTTAGCGTAAACGACATCACCGCACGATCTTTGCCGTCCACCAGCAGATGATGCTTCGATCCCGGCTTACGCCGATCTACCGGATTTGGGCCTGTTTTTTCCCTCCGTGCATCGCACGGACCGAGGTCGAGTCGACGATGGCTCGCGACCAATCGATCTTGTCGGCGGCATTGAGCTTGTCCAGGAGCACCCGGTGCAGTTGCCGCCACACGCCGGCGACATTCCAGTCACGCAGCCGACGCCAGCAGGTCATTCCGCACCCGCAACCCATCTCCTGCGGCAGATACTCCCACGGGATGCCCGTCTTGAGTACAAACACAATTCCAGCCAGCACATGGCGATCATCCACCGGCGGCCTGCCACCACGCCGACGCCGGTTCCGGCGACGAGACCGCGGCTTGGGAAGCAATGGTTCTACAATTTGCCATAAATCATCCGTGACGAGCGGCTGGGCCATCCTGACCTCCGACAAAGACTGCCGCTCATTTTCAACAATTGCCCCTTTAATTGGGAACCAACATTCACGACCATTTTGTTAGGAGCTTTAAGCTGAGTTTACTGGCAGTTCACGCCGCCGGGGACGTTGTCGCAATAGGTATTCGAAATACCGCGACTCGCGCACATCGAAGTGGATGGCGATGGCCGCGACTGGGGCGCCGTTCCGCCTCTTGCTTGAGAGCATTGACGCAACTTACTTAACTGCTCATCAACTTAGCTGAACGCTATGTAGTTCCGAGCAAGCTCTGCGCATCGCTATATACCAGCACTCAGTATTCATTGATCCATTAGGGAGTCCTCCACCAGCACCTTCGCCTCCTTCAGCGTCGCGAACTCCTCCCGGTTCTGCAGTTCGTCCTCCAGCGTCCTGCTGGCCGACCTCCAGATTCTTGCAGACCTCCTCGATCGACTTCCCGGCCGCCGTTTCTGCCTCCGCCTCACGCAGCTTGCGGACGATCTGCTCGGGGGTGTGCCGCTTCTTTCTCATCGAGAGTCTCCTTATCCGATTTCGGTGACCCATCCCCCGAAAATGTGCTCACGGATAATGAGAAAAAGTCTATCGTTCAGGCCATCATGAAGGTCGCCAGAGGCGACCAGGGAGATGGCCATGAAGAAGTCGGCATTCAGTGAGGAACAGATTGCCTTTGCATTGC
>DASYDW010000127.1 GCA_036499395.1 Pirellulales bacterium | reverse complement strand
GAGCATTTCCCAAAACCCGTGCCGGGTGAATCGGGACATGCAATTCAGGCTAGGCTGCCGCGCATCGGCTGTCAACGCGGCTAATGATTCGGACTTTCAAAGGGTCTAGCGCGCATTTGTGGCGGATTTGGCATAATGGCTGAAAACCCTGTCATGGAGGACCATTGGCCAAGTCGATTGCTGTTGAGAATGAAACTGAAGCCCTGATCGCCCTGCAGGCCCTGGAGACCTACCGGGCCTTGCAGAAGGCGGTGAAGGATGCCCCGCACGGGCACGGGCTGGCGTTCACCGAAGCGGTGGTTCACGACAAAGGCTTTGAGCACCTGCGAACGATGTATCAGGCAGCGCTTCAGGAACATCCTGAAGCGCAAAAAAAGGGGTCTGCTCTTTGACCTGTGCGTGTGAGAAGCGGTCCTCGTTCAGACGTGCGACGCCCAAGCAGATTCTCACGACGGTTGGACATGTCCAGGTGTCGCGTCGTTACTACGCGTGCCGGGGTTGCAAGGCGACGCAACTGCCGTGGGATGTATGGGCGGGGTTGGACGCGATCCAGGTTACGCCGCATGCGCGGAAGATGATCACCACCGTCGCGACGGCGTGGTCGTTCGATCGCGCCAGCGTCAAGCTCAAAGACATCTGCCACATGAACGTCAGTGATGACACGATCGAGCGGGTGTGTCAGCACGAAGGCGAACAGGTCCGCACGTGGCTGCGTGGCAGCGAGCAGACGACCCAGGCGTTTGAAAAAGCGGCCGGCGATCCGGAGATATACAGCGACGGATTGAAAGTGAACACGACCGGCGGATGGCGAGAAATGCGGCTGAATCTGCTGCAAAAGCGTGAGCGGGCTGACCCGGCGGCCCCCGAGCAATGGAAGGACCGCGTGCTGCCCGAAGCGAGCGTTCGGCTGGCGAGTTGCGCGATCGCGGACGCACGCCTGGTGGGCGCGATGTGGAAGCGCTGGAGCGAGCGGATGGGGTTGGAGGACTCGTCGGAACTGAGCGTGATCGCCGACGGCGCGTCATGGATCTGGGACCAGGCGCATCAGCGTTTGAGTCCTCATGCCAGTTGGTGTGTCGATGTGTATCATGTGAGCGAAGACCTTCACAAATGCGCGCGGGCGATGCGGGGCGAAGGCCAAGCGGCGCGGTCCTGGGCAGAGACGGAGTTGCAAGAACTGATCAAGATCGGCGGGCCGAAGTACATTGGGCGATTGGACCGGGTGATCGCCGGCACGACCGACGTAAAGCACGTCCAAGCCTTGAACGCCTTGCGTGTGTATCTGGACGGGAACCGCGATCGAATGTGGTACGCGCAGCGACTGGCCGAGGGCAAACCCATCGGCAGGGGCGCGATCGAAGGGGCGTGTAAGAAGGTCGGGGCGAGGCTGAAACTGAACAGTGCCCGATGGCGTGTTCAACGAGCCGAGCGATTTGGCGCATTGCTGTGTCTGGACTACGCCGGGCAATCCAGAAACTATTGGTCATCCCGGGCCGCCTGATCGCCACAAAGATGCGTTAGACCCTGGGCGCTTCGCCGTTGCACCATCGTTTCCACATCATGCGATATGCCGACTCGAAATCGCGGGCGAAGCTCCGGCCGTCCATGAGCCGTGATTCTTCGATTCGCTTGCGCAGCGGTGCTCCGCGAAGCTGGGCAAGTTTTGATCGATCCTCTGCCATTTGAATGGCTAGATTCACATATTCGCGCGGGCTGCTCGCGATGAACTCGGTCAAACCAAGGTTGGTCAGCAGACTCAATCCCGCGCGTGAATATCCCGCGCGGCCCGCAAGAGTTACGAATGGCACTCCCATCCACAGAGAATCGAAATTAGTTGTGTGGCCGTTGTAGGTGAACGTATCCAGTACAAGATCGATGCGATCGTAAAGCCTCAGATAATCGCGGCGCGACTGCCTGGGGGCAAAGTCGATCCGATCAGCGGAGACACCCAGCCGCGCCAGCACGCGCTGGCGCGGCTCGCCCGGCGGGGCGACCAGGATCATTCGCGAGTTGGGCAGCGCGGCGAGAATTTCCGACCAAAGCGCAAGGATCACGTCGTTGACCTTGATGAAACTGTTGGGGCAGCCAAAGGTGATGTGTCCGCTTGTTTCCAGCGGCGGCACGCCGACCGGCGGCACGTCAAATTTCGAGCTGTAGCACCAGAAACAGTGCGGCAGCCGAACGGACTGTTCGGAATAGAATTC
>DASYDW010000126.1 GCA_036499395.1 Pirellulales bacterium | reverse complement strand
TCAAATGTGATGGATCGGTCCATTTCTTTCCCGTCTCTGTCGACATGCAATTACTCTCGAGCCTTGCCACCATTGCGGCCGGCGAATCCGTCATAAGTGCAGACGACTAAAGTCGGCTAGTGGGTCCAAGCTATGAATAGGGCGGCGAGAATCGAACCCGCAAACCGGTTCTTGCAACCAATGCAACGGCTTGCAGTTACAGCTCGCCGGTTCGGCAGGTGCAGCGCCTGAGCGTCGCGCGGCCGCCACTGGCTGTCACTGCCTGGCGTCAACTGGCACTCAGGGCGAATCGACGCCGGATGCCGTCTCAGACATCTCGAACGCGTGGCCTGACCTCCCTCCACACATACGCGACGCGATTCTCACGCTTGTCGAGGCTGGCCTATTAAGTGCTCAGGCTCGGCAGTCGTTGGGCAGGCCGTCTTCGACAGTCTCAGCAGATCTCGCCCACGGTAACGGTGTCGATTTCCAAGAAATGGCTCGGAGCATCGCCCGGGATTGCCGGCATATAGTCCAAGCGTGCCTACGGGAGGAGGAATGGCCAGACGCTGACGAGGAGTTCTATCGAGTCATTTCAGCGCGTTTGTTTGGGGCAAGGGCTTAACTGCGTCGGCGTGCCGGAACGGAGCAGGTAAACCCGGGCCACCGCAAGGCATGACTTCGCAGTTCAGGGCTTCCGATAACTCCGCTTCCTGCCACTGGTACTCGTTTTCTTATTCACTACGTCGAGGCATCTTAAAAACCGAGAGCTTTTGGAACCGTCACTAAGTACTTTGTAAAGCTTCGTCCAATACGGCTTCGCCACAGCCAACGAAATCTTCGTGCAAATCTCGAATGCCAGCGCATCTTCAAATTTGGCCCATTTATCCCCTTGGAGTATCTGGGTTCTAGATGAATTCAAATCGAGATCAAGTGAACCGCAAACGTCGATCACAAGCAAGGCGGGAAACGGCCATGCAAGCCGGACCTGATTATTCTGAACATTCCACTGCTCTGGAAACAGAGTTGTTGGCACTTCAATGCCATGCAGGGACACACGCGACTTGGAATTTGCCAAATGACTGGTTGTCTCTGATTGTTCTACGTCTCCATCTTCGTCGACGGTGATCGTGGATGAGTGCAGTTCGATGACCTTTCCGCTTATCCCTATCGACTTTTTCAATGTGTAGGTCTCATCGTCTATCGTGACTGTACGGGATCGCATTTCCACACTTTTAACCGGTGAACCGCGCTTTTCGAGGAGGGCTATAATCACTGAACCGACAAATCCCTTCTTCCTGTCACTAAAGTCGAACGATAATTCTCTTACGTTCGGATTCCGTTCCCACGAATAATCCTTCAGCGAACTCGCCTTCAATCCTCTGAAGCTCTTTTGGTCACGCGTTCGCTTCTTAGATTGTCCTTCGATCGTTATTTTGAACGGCGGATTAGGAATTACGTTCTCTACGGCTGAAATAAACGAGTCTTCGTCCATCTGCTCCCACGGATTCTTGCTTTTTCTCAAAAATAACTTCGTGGTGGTCCCTGGAGTTTTTCGCGATCCCGGCTTGATCCAGAAAATGCTTTCCTGTCCTTCGATGGTCAACTCAATTGGATCACTAGAAGCGTGGGGCGCGTAAACTCGTCGCGTTTCGACCACCATTGAGTCCGCGACCATAAAGCAGGACAGTATCCCTATTCCAAATCGAGACGTAGGCGTAAATTGTGCATTCGACTGAGACTTCATGTCATAAAATTCAGCCGACTTGTAAAATGATGATCCTATCTGCGAATAATAGGTGTCGATGATGTGCTGATCCATCCCCGTGCCGTTATCTGCTATTGTCAGAACACGTCCGCTTTCCCCTGTCGAGTATCGGATCACGATTTCTGGAATGTAACTATTCCCCCAACTCTGTTCGAGGGCCGCTCGTAACAGGCACGCATCGATTGAGTTCTGAATGAGCTCTCTCAACGCGACTTCCGGGTCGCCATAGAGCTTTGTGCCCATCAAGAGATCGATAACCTGGCTTTTGCTTAGAGTGAACTGCGTTTTTCGGTAGATGTACTCGGGTTTGCCGGAGATATTCTTTTGCGTTTCAATCTTGCTGCGATCCACTTTGAAAGGGATTCGAATTAAGATATCGCGCCCGTTGTCGCGGCTAATATTATTGAGCTGCACCGCAACGTTGCTACAGGCTCCCAACTCATTGTCGATCAAATCACAAAAGTCATGAACCGAGGCTTCGATGGCGGGATGTTTACATTTCGCATGAAAGACAATCGATTCCGGACCAATCTGCCACGCTTCAACGGCTCGATGCTTATTCCATTCCTTAAGGGAAACTGGATGTCGCACGAACAAATGAGAAAACAGAACTTCGGGCGTTCGCTTTGCATCGAAATCGAGCAGATCTGAAAGTCGTAGCAGCATTGCTACGAGGGGTAGGCAGGCAAAGGTGTCTTGCCCGCACAGGAGGTGCTTATCCATTTCCAGAATGGTCAGCGGATCAGCGTTATGGCTAGAGCAAATTGCCGCGAGTTCGACCGTAAGATCGACATCCCGATACCTAATCTTCCCCATCCAATCATTTTGAATGATCTCTTTTGCTCTGTCAGAGTGGGTAAGTCGAATGTAGTCGGATATGAGGTAGCTTTTCTGAAGGTCTGCCGCAGTGTTGTCGCCTTGTTCCAGAAAAGCGGCAAGTTGTGCCTCCTGCTCTGGCCTAGCACTGCAATAGCGTCGGAAGTTGTGAAATTCTTCTTCGTCGCAATCGTCAACCTCTGGATTGACATCCCATGTTTTTTTCCAGGCGATTACAGTTCTTTCATCGGGGGCCATACCAATATCGTGCAGGAATGCGCTGACACAGAGCAGGAGCAGCTCTGGTATAGAGAGCTTGTCGATTATGTCTACCTGGGCGATTCGCTCCATCAAATGCAAAACACGAAAAAGATGGTCTCCGTCATGGAGTGTAAACTCTCCCATATGCCGAACAATTGTCTTCGTACGATGGCAGGCGTAGTGGGCTGCCTCTTGAACGAGGTCAACAGCGGCATGTCCGGCCGGATCAGTGTCGGAGAGTGTTTTTAGACGAGTAAAGAGCAAACTTCTCTCTAATCGAGACTGGGTGTCCGAACGCCAATCATCGGTTAAGGGCATGATTTGTCACCCGGATTGAGTTGCGCGGGTAGAATGTGCGGAAGTCCATCGCTTCAGCGCGAAGAAACACTACGCCGCATCACCTTTCGCCAGTCTCAACTTTTTGCAACTGCAGACAAAACTGTCTCTGTCATGCTTCGCATAGCCTGTGCACTTGTCCTCGGAGCACTTAACCATTGCAACGATATCCTTCCAGCTCCTCAGAACCTCACGTATTTCGGGCGTCGTTAGCGGACTTGCTGGATTCTTCCAGTGAGCACAGAAGTTGCGGAAAGCCGACTTTGCATCAAGATCGTCGAGCGCCTTGGACAACCTATGATCTGGCTTCAGCTTGTCTTTCACCCTTGCGATCAACCGGGTTAGCAGCGGCTTTAACGTATATTCATTCCGGCGGTTGTAGGTGACCATCGCTTCGAACGCTTCGCACAGTTCCTGAAGCTCCCGCTCAAGCATTGGCCCAAGCAGTTGCCCTGCCCTCGAAGGCTGGTCGTCGTCCAGGTCTTTCTCAACCAGCTCTAAATCGCACAAGCCGTCCTGCATAATAGGACCCGTGGTGACGTCATAACGCGTGATGCGTTTGCGAACCCACTGTGGGAAATGCGAGAACAACTGTTCGCACCACACGTCATCGTGTGTCAGAAGCAGGAATTGAAAGTCTCCAAACTCGGTTTTAAGCAATTTCACCAGCTGGGGCCGCTTATAAGCATCGAAGCTGTTGACGATGTCATCGAGTAGTAGGAATCGAAAACCAGCATTGAACCGTCGCGCCGCGGCGAGAAAAAGGGAGAGCCCAAAGCTGTTGAGCTGGGATTCGCTCAAGTACTTATAGGCCGGACTGATTGGCTCGCCGCGGAACTCAATCTCCAAGGTAACCGCGCGGTCCTGATCCACTTGCAGCCGAAGCACTGGGCGCCCAACCCCTTCCGTGTGCTCCTCTAGAACTCCGAAATACTTCTCGACCTCGGCCGAGATACTGTTGAACTTTGCCTCAATGTCTGCATTGCCGGTGGCGATGTAGTGATCGGTAATGGCATCGAATTCAATTCGTTTCTTCATGATAACAGCTAAAGCATCGGATGCACCGACACATTCGCCATTCTGATTCATCGCCGCCGCGATTTGACTCGCAGCTTCTACTAGTTTGTCGCGTGCTCCATCATCCTTGAGCAGTTCAATCTCAGCGTCAATCTTCGTAAGAAGCCCCTCTCGTGCAGCGTCACATGTCTTGGCTTTGGCAGCAATGTTGCTGGCTGCTGTGCGTATCTGGCCGGGCGTGTCCGCGATTATGCTCTCCGGCTGAACGTTTAGCAATTCGCTTAGTTTGCCGAAGCAGACGTCCAAAGCCTCGCAGGCGTCCGTGATTTCCTTCAGCAGCGACTGGGTCGCGATTGGATTGCCGTTGCTTCCAGCTTCCAACGCTTTTGCGAGCTTGCCAAAGGGGGCAGTTGCAGTGACTTGCCGTTTTCTGAATGCATCGAGCGTGTCCTTCGAAGCTTTTAGCGATTGCAGCGTTTCCAACTCCCTTTTGATGTGATCCGCTAGGCTCCCCTCGAAGACGTTGCCGCATAGTGGACAGGGGGCGTCTTCGCCGAGATCGCGTTGCTTAATAACTTCGTTCCCCTTCTCATAGAGGCCGATCAGCATCAAATCGACGGCGTCTCGTTCGGCAGTCTTGAATGCCTCGACCTTTGCGGCATATGTAACCAACTCGGTTTCCACCGCAGACCCTGATTTCAGCCCAACAATGCATTTACGTAGGCTGGTATGATCTGCTAATGAAGTTGCGCGAGGATCGTTTTTGATCGTCTTTTCAAGTTTTTCTCGTGCCTCTACTGCTTCTGTCACAGATTCCGGGAGCGCCATCTTGGCAGCACCAAACTGGCCTCGAAGGAACGTTACTAGTTTGGTCGCGTCTGGCTTCTCTCCGATAAGTGTCGCAAGCTTCGTCTTTTCTCGTTCTACGATCGCTTGCTGCTTATCGACTTCGTCTTTAAGCTTTCGACTCACTCGACGGAGCATCTTCTGGTATTCCACCTGAGGCGTGAAGCCCATTAACACCGCGAGGGCATCGTACTGCTCTGACTTCGTGAAATAGATAAATCGCGTCAGGTCCTCGTATCGCAAAGCGCAAGGGTAGGGTGCCGCCTGGCGGAACGCATCGATCACGCCATCCCGAGTTGGTTTTGTGATTGTTTTTGGGTTGAAGGTCATCTTTCCCAATCCGAGCGTGGCAAACTCTACTTCGACATAGGACGTACCGTCATTTGCTTGCCGATGCGGAAATGCATTCGGGCCTGCGCCCTCGCGCCCCAGTCGGTCAATTTTTTCGGTTTGCAGCCACTCCCAAGCATCTGTCAGCGAGCTTTTGCCGAAACCATTGCGGCCGAACAGCGCCATTGACGTACTATTTCCGCCTTTTACGAACGACAATTCGAGCGGTGTAAGGATTCCACGAAAGCCGGAGACGGTGATCCTCTTAATGAACGCCATCGGGTACCTCCGGCTTGTTTGCCAGCGTGAGCAGAGACGTCAGAATGTTCTCGTCGCTACTTGTGCCATTCGCATGGTGGTCTGCAAGCAGGTCGACCATATGCTGGTTCAATGACGCATCTGCTTTTACTTTCAGTAGCCAGCTCACCACGAAAGTCTTTGCTTCGGCGGGATCGGTTGACATTAGAGTGCTCCGGACAAAGTGCAGGTGCTTTGCAGCGACAAACGATGGCTACGGTCAGCAGAACGAGGGGTCGACTCAGAAGTGTACAGACTAATCCGTGCACTTGGTATGGATAGTCATTAAAGCGATTGTGCTAGGATAGTCCAGTTAGTCGTACATAAATGCAAATGAGTGCAAGTCGTTTATACTAACTGCGAAACCCTGGTGCTCATGCGCGCATACAACTACCGCGACGATGGTTCATCGCTAGTTGATTCCGGCGAAGGAAGAACCGGCAATTGGAGGCCTTCGATTTCCTGTAAGGTTTTGCCTGCAATTCCTTGCAAGTCGCCGTACATGCCGGCCGTGGATTCCACAACACAGCGAATTTGCTCTTCACGTTTCGCCCATAACTTGGTCATGGTTTTACGTTCCCGCTGTAAATCCTCGTGCATATCGCCGAACTTTTCGACGATTGCCTGGATGCGATGGCGGAAACGGGGACCTGTGAGATACTGGTAGACCATCTCCATTTTGGTTTGCTGACCCTCACCTGCCTTGCGTGCCGCTGCAAGCTCAATTAACGAGTGCCGCAGGGCGATGGCGACGGGAATCGCGCAACGGTGACTGGAGACCCAGACTCCGTCGATATGGTTGAAAGTCTCGACGTCCTTCGGCATTGTCTGAGTGACGATCAGTGCGATTTCGGCTTTAGCCGCACGTTGGTCTTCTCGCAGCTTCGCAAGCCAGCCGTCACTCCAGTTCTTGGTGCGTTTTGATTCCCAGAGGATCGTTCCACAAAGGCCAATCGGCCCCATAACTTTCTGGATCAGATCTCCGCCGAATTCACCTTTGGGAACGGGCTCGATCAAATCCTGCGGAAAGGCCGAGCGCAGAAGTGATTCGAGTTCTAATTCTTGGACTTCGCCTTGAAGTTGTTGCGATCCCTGTTCGGCCTTGCGTTTAAGTTCTTCGATCTGCCGTTGCATACCGGCGATCTGTTCTTCTTTTTCGGCAACTTTCAGCTTGAGCCCTTCTTCCGCTTCCAACTTCGCTTTATCCCGAACGGTGGTTAGTGATTCCTGAACCCGCTTCTCGATGGTCAACTCCATTTCGCGCTTGGCGTCGTCCAGCTCACGCTGCTTACGGATAAGGTCGGCCTGGGCCTTTTGCGCGTCTGCGAGTTTGCCGTCACGTTCCGTTAGGACCTCCTGCAACTCTGCAAGCTCTTTGGCCTGTTTCTCCAGATCCGATGACACAAGCCGCCGAGCCTTCCTGGCCTCTTCCTCGACTATCGTCAACCGTTCAGTTTTGAGCTTTTCGGCTACCTGCTCGTCGATGGACGCAAGGGCCTTGGCGATCTTTGCTTTTTCTTCTTTGACAGTTGCTTCACGCTTCGCAACGTCTGCGTCCTTCTGGACAAGCTTTTCTTCGTATTGCTGACGCGTCGATGCGATGAGCGGCGCTGCGAGCGACTCGGTGAGCTTGATCTCGGTCTTGCAATTCGGGCAAGTAATGGTCGGTTCGGTCATGGTGATTGCTTTCGGCCGTTCATGCTCTGTGGTCCTGACTCCGGATAGCACTGGCAATGTGTGAAGTCAACGAAGCCACTTGGCACCATTTGGTCTCGTACGGACTCGGGCGATGCCGAGCTGGTGCCACCTATTTCCGCTGAGCGCCGACACCTGCGACGCCACGACGGCGCGTAGTTCCCCAGTCGGCCGCATGGTAATGCTGACCCCCAAATTAGGTGATTTCTCTGGCTCAGAGAGACAGCCCCGCCACCAGGCGTGCGGCCAGCGCATCTGTCCGGCAAGAATGCCTAGTAGCACTGCTTGCGGGGTCCCATCCTACCGGGTGTAAGTCCGGTCTGCAAAGTGGCTTAGGCGGGAATCAGAGGGCTTCCATAATTGGAATTGAATAGATGGCATTTCAGCGCCGAAAGTGCTTGGCGGGCAGCGAGAGGGCGATTTATCGCGAATCGCCTCTCTATTGGCCCTCAGAATTCGATTTCACCCGTGTCCCATCGAATGGATCGGCCACTTCTCCTTGAATGCCACTTCCGGTCCTTCGCTTGTCGGCAACGCTTCGATTCTAAGTTTGCTTTGAACGATCAACGACTTGGACAAGTTATGCACTGTTATGTCATTGTTTTTCGATGCTTCGGCCCGGTCTTACGAAAGGCACTAGAAACCCGCCGCCGAAGCCAGCGATTTGGATACGCGCTTCAGCGTCGGGTTAAGTGAGCAGCTTTTAATACAAGAAAGAGGAATGGCGCAACTGTTTGAATTCGTTGAATCCGAAACGACAAATTTGGGCGGTTGACCGTCACGAATGGACGTTTGACCGTCACAAACTCCTTGCGCTTTTGTCGGTAGTGTGCCAGTGTCCTGACTGTTAAGTGACAAAAATGGAGGCTGAAAATGACGGATGAGCGCCAAGCAGAACAGCAGATAGTTGAGATACCGACAAACCAGCTCAGCGTGAAGCGGGGCTTCCCCATTTACCGCACGAATCCGAGCGTTCCCTCTGCGAATGGAATACCGACGCGTAGTCGGCGGTTTCAGGTGCCAGGTGGCAAGGCCTCGATGATCGTCGATAACAGTACCGGCGAGATTAAAGGCATTGGCGGAATGGGATTCTGGTGGGAAGAGGAGGTCGACACGACCCGGTTCGTAAAACTCTTCCTTGATGGGATCAAGCAGGCCACTGGCTTGTCGAAGACCGGCATCCAGGTGTTTGAACTGGTCTATCACCAGATGCGCGCCAACCCCGGCTCCGATGAAATCAAGCTGAACCAGTACGTCGCAAAAGACCACGGGATGAGCGACCGCACCTATCAGCGGGGCGTGCGAGAGCTGCTGGAGAAAGAATTCTTGTACCGCAGCGCCAGCGATGGGGTCTTCTTCGTCAACATCCGATTCATGTTCAACGGCGACCGCCTGGCATTCGTCAAATCCTATCACCTCAAAGGCTCCAGCCGGCAACATGAATTGCCGCTGGCCGAGGTGCCGTCCCTCTCCGCACCTTCTGACTGAATCAGGGGATATAGCCGTTATTTCTGAGCCACGGCTCGACGGCCTCTTCGAGGATGTCTTGCAGCGTGTTGGGTTCGAGGCCCTTCAACTGCCGCTCCAATGAGGCGCGTTTGAGCGCCTTGGCAAAGTCTTCTCGCATCCGCGTGCTAATCGGCACTCGGTTAATCGTAGGCGTTGTCGGCGTCATGTTCTGTGGAGGCTTCGCCTTTTCCCCGTAGACGAAGTCCTTTTCCGCGGTCGTATCGACGGGCGACGGCGTTGATTGCAGGCCTTCGATGAGCGAGCGTCGATCGGCCATCCCTGTCCCCTACGCTTTCGTTACATGTCGTTTGGTGGTGACGCGGTTCTTGGCCACGTCCGGCAAGATTTCGCGGAACAACCCGTCGACTTCGTTGGCAGCATCGCGGGCGCGCGCCCCCATGTTCCAGACGACGGCTCCTTGCCCCGGTGCGTCGGCATAAATCTGTCGCAGGATCATCGCATTGGTTGCGAGCGGTAGCGATAGCGCCGCGGCGGCGTCTTTCATGTCTTTGGTTAGTCGGTAGTGCATGCCAATCATGCTCAGCACTATGACTGCTTTGGGGACTCCCTTGCGGATATCCTGGGCCTGCCGAAGTACCTCAGTAGCCTTGGCCAACGCCCTGATTTCCAGCATGCTTGCCTTACACGGCACGATTGCCAGATCGGCGCGCAAGAGCAGCGCCCGGCTGGTCTCGGTCTGGCTTCCCGGACCATCGGCTACGACGAAGTCGGCATCTTGGCTTAGATTCGGCAATTCATTGAGGATTACGTCGGGGTTATCCAGGCGAACGGCCTTAACCCCCGGTACTGCTTCGCGAATCCACTCAGAGCTTGATTGCTGCGTGTCGCAATCGGCCAGCGTGACACGGCATCCCTGCTCGTGGAGCCATGCCGCCAGGTGGACGGCGAGTGTCGACTTGCCGACACCGCCTTTGGAATTCGCGATCGTAATAATCATCTTCAACGGATAGCACGATTTCATGCCAACATGCAAGCACGAAATCAATCTGGCAGGATGGCAACCTTTCAGGCTTGCTCTCTGGCAGGCATGCATGAATGATTGCTTGCCATCTTGCAATCCTTCTGGCTGACATTCTGGCAAGACAGATTTCTTGCTGGCTTTCATGTCAGCAAGATGGAAAGCTGGCTGTCTTTCAAGATTGAATGATTGCTGTCATGCCGATTTCACCGTGAAATTCGTCCTAAGCACCGCTTAGGGAAGACGTCTGACACCAAATTTGCAATCCAGAAATACAACTGACTGACTGTAGGCGAAGGCCTCTGTCAGCTCCTCTACACCGCGACAAATGACCGGCGCTGGGGGGGCCAGGCTCGGGAACTGAAGCTGCGAAAAATAAGACGCGTTGTTGACCAAGGGGCCAGCGGGCAACAAACAAGATCAGGCGTCCGTTGGTCCGCTTAATGAACCTCCGGCGACTCTTTGGAGGGAAAAAGTTCCAAAGGTGGCGTTGCCGAATGGAAGTCTTCGTCCTCGAATTGGCATTGGAAGACGAGGACCCATTCTTCGAAGTACTTTTCCAGCTTCGCCATCATGCGCAACTGGTTCGGCAGATCGTAGAGATTCGGCAGCTGACTCAGGCTTGCTTTTCCTCCCCGCGTTTCGTGATATCGCGATTCCTGACCGGAGGGATCACAGTCGTACACGTCCTTTAGCAGAAGCTCGGTTGCGGCAAGCCTGTCGGCGGGCTCCTCGGGAAATGCCAAGAGCATTAGTCTCTTGGTGGCCTGCCACAAGTGATAGACGCTATGGTTTTGAATATCCTCGTTCTTAAATGCAACATGACCCGCTGTGCGACCTTCGCAAAGGATGTATTTGAGGTGCAATTCGACGTAGTGCCGGTAGAGATGGCATGCGGGTATGACTCGCTCATCCAGTGTCCGACCACCCTCCTGAATGACAGATTCGATCAGACTGTCGGCTGCGTGTTTGAATCCCACCACGTATGCCCGTTGGAATCCGATAAAGCGGTGGAACTCCATGCCGCTCCACATGTCAGTGTTAATCGGCACGAACATCCGATCTCCGAGGTTCGGCAATTCGGACATTTCTCGCCTCCTACGCTCGAAACATCGCCATTCGGGTGAGTGCTGAAATCCGTCGCTCTGCCGATGCTCGGACGCGATTCTCCGGATTTTTGAGAGTTTGGGCAATGGCAGCAATGGCAGCTAATGCCGCCGTGCGGATGCTATTTGCGCTGCGATGGAGCTGGCGGGGCGAGGTTGCTCATCGCCGTCGCAATTGAAGGCCTCAAAAAAACCGGAGCGGGCTTCAATGCCCGCCCCGGCCGGTGAACTACTCCTTCTTCTCCGAGGCAATGCGGAGGACGACGCGGCCGTCGAGCGGTACGCATTCGAGCTGGACATTGAAGCCCTGACCGTCTGCGTGCGCCCAGGCACTGCCGATACGCGTCCAGAACGCTTTGCGTCCTTCGCGGTCTCTGACCTGGTAGGCGACGTGGCTCGGAGTCTTGGGGCCGGTCGTTTCGTTGGGTTTCGTGGTGTCTGACATAGCTATCTCCTTCGTTCGCTAGAGTTTCCAGCCGCGACCATCGCGGCCTTGCGGCACCACAACCGCAGCGGGCTAGCCGGAGCTTCCTGGCGTTCCTGCCAAGCTGAAAATCTGGAGGGGCCCGGTCTGCACGGAGCGCAGCGCAGGAAGATGGGGAGGGGCCACGATTTTCTGATTGCGGGACCGGCGACGCTGCGTAAGTGCCAAGCAAGAAGGCCGCGGGCGAGGATGGACTCGGGCGCCGGAAACGAAGGAGTTGTCAGACACTTGGCAAGAAACACGACCGAATGGCGACAGACTGTGCCAGCCTGTGACACACGGTGACCGCGAAGGACGTTTACCAAAGTTCAACCATTTGGTGCGTATAGTTCGGCATGCTACGCATCACGCAGAACACACATGTCAATGGCGCGAAGGGCTACTACTCGACCGCCGACTACTATTCCGAGGGGCAGGAACTCACCGGCCGCTGGTGCGGCGCGGCTGCACTCCGCCTGGGCTTGCAAGGAGAGGTGAGGCAAGCTGACTGGGACACGCTGTGCGACAATTTGCATCCGCAAACCGGCGATCAATTGACCGCCAGACTGCGAGCGGACCGGACGATCGGCTACGATTTCAACTTCCATGTGCCCAAGAGCGTGTCGCTGCTCTACGCGACAACGCGCGACGAGCGGATCTTGGAGGCCTTCCGCGATGCCGTGGACGGCACGATGCACGACATGGAAGCTGAAATATCGGCTCGTGTGCGCAAAGGGGGCAAGAATGAAAACCGCACGACCGGCAACATGGCCTGGGGCGAGTTCATCCATTTCACGTCGCGCCCGGTTGATGGCGTCCCCGATCCGCATCTGCATGCCCATTGCTTCGTGTTCAATACGACGTTCGATGAACAAGAGCAGGCCTGGAAGGCGGGGCAGTTTCGCGAGCTGAAACGGGATGCGCCGTATTTTGAGGCAGTGTTCCATTCGCGTCTAACGCATCAACTGGCCGACCTTGGGCTGCCAATCGAGCGCACCAAGAAGGGCTGGGAACTCTCAGGGGTTAACAAGGACCTCATTGACAAATTCTCGCGGCGAACGGCGCTGATCGAAGAGAAAGCCCGCGAGATGGGAATCGACGACGCCGATGCGAAAGCGGAGCTGGGGGCCAAGACGCGCTCGCGCAAGGCCAAGGACCTGACGCTCCCCGAACTACAGGACCTTTGGCGGGACCGCATGTCAGCTGGAGAGCTGGCGGTTCTGGCCAATTTGGAGCAAAGGCTTGGCGGCGACGCCGAACCGGCGGACAGCGGTGCCTCGGCGCGGGCGATCGAGTACGCGAAGAGCCACGTATTTGAGCGAAAGAGCGTAGTGCCGGAACGCCAGTTCCTAACCACGGCACTGTGGCACTCGGTCGGCGAAGCGACCGCCGAAGAGGTGCAGCGCGAGGCACAGACGGCAGACCTCATCATTGGAACGCGCCACGGCCGACAAATGGTGACGACGCCCGAAGTTCTTGCCGAGGAGAAGCGAGTCATCCAGTTTGCGCGCGAAGGGCGGGGCGCCTGCGCCCCGTTTGCCCGGCACTACGACGAGTGCCGTCGCGATTGGCTCAATGAATCTCAGAAACGGGCAGTACAGCACCTGGTCGAGTCGCGCGATCGCGTGATGCTTGTTCGCGGCGCCGCCGGCGTCGGCAAAACGGCATTGATGCAAGAGACGGTCGAAGCGATCGAGGCAAGGGGAACCAAGGTGTTCGCTTTCGCGCCGTCGGCCGATGCAAGCCGCGGCACGCTACGCGAGGCGGGGTTTAAGGACGCCGATACCGTGGCCCGCCTCCTGGTCGATGAAAAGTTGCAACAGCAGATCGCGGGGCAAGTCCTCTGGATCGACGAAGCCGGCCTGCTTGGCATGAAAACGATGTCGCAGGTCTTCAACTTGGCTGAGAAGCATGACGCGCGGGTGCTTCTTTCCGGCGACCGTTATCAGCACGGCTCGGTAGAACGCGGAGCCGCCTTGCGGCTGCTGGAGCAAGAGGCGGGCCTGGTGCCGGCCGAGGTCAAAGAAATCCAGCGTCAGTCGGGCGCCTACAAGGCAGCGGTCAAAGCACTGGCGGAGGGTCGCGGCGAGGAGGGGTTTAGGCATCTCGACGAGCTGGGCTGGATTCATGAATCGGCGGACGATGAACGCTACAAACACATGGCCGCCGACTACGTCCAGGCGGTCGAGCACGGTAAAACGGCGCTGGTGGTATCGCCGACGCATGCCGAAGGCAATCGCATCTCCGCCGAAATCCGCCGAACCTTGTACGAGACAGGCAAGCTCCGCGGCGACGCGCGGAATTTCCAAGTGCTCGAAAACGCCGGTCTCACCGAGGCCGAGCGCTCCGACCTGGTCAATTACGGCGCCGGCGACGTGCTCGTCTTTCACCAAAACGGTAAGAGATTTGGTCGCGGCGATCGGCTGTCGGCCGCCGCTGGCCGCGCCCTACCGCTCGACCAGGCGTCGCGGTTCCAGGTCTTTCATTCGTCGACCTTGGAATTGGCCCCGGGGGACGCGGTGCGGATTACGCGTAACGGCATGACGGCCGATCAGAAGCATCGGCTCAACAACGGCGCCATATATAAGGTCAAGGAGTTCGACGCCGACGGCAACATCGTGCTGGGCAACGGCTGGACAGTCGACAAGGACTGGGGGTTCCTCGCCTACGGCTACGTGGTGACCAGCCATGCCAGCCAGGGCAAAACCGTCGACCGGGTGTTCGTGGGACAGGCGGCGGAATCCTTCGCCGCCTCGTCGCGCGAGCAGTTTTACGTCTCTGCATCACGAGCCCGCGAGCAGGTAAACATCTATACCGACGACAAGGACTCTTTACTGGAGGCGGTCAGCCGTTCGGATGAGCGGGTGACGGCGATCGAACTGGTCAATGGCACGCCGCAGCGCCAATTGGCCGAGCGGCGCGAGCTGGAACGAAGCGCGGAAAAAGCGGCGAGCGAGCGCCGGGAGCTAACCCATGAAAGATAATGTCCTGCAAAAATACCTTCAGCCCAAGCCAGACCACGCCCCAGAGGTCAAAGGCGCCCCGGAGGACGCCCTCGACGATCTGGGTTCGTTTGGTTATTTGCGCGGCACACATGACCGGGCGCTGATGCTGGAGCTGCGTCACCGCGACGGCAAGGTCACGGCGCTTAGCTATGCGTGGCTGGAGCGCGCCGAATTCGATCCTTCGGAAGGCATTACGCTCCATTTTGGCGCAAAGCGGGTCAAAGTCACCGGCCGTAACCTCAATGCCGAAATCCGTTACAATGTCCGTCTTTTCGCCGGCATCGCCCGGCACCGGGTGCCGTGGATTCAGGAAGCCGATGAGCCTGCCGCGTTACAAGCTCCCAAGTCCGCGACCGTTGTCGAGGGCTTGGAGTTGAAATAGCGGCTGCGCCGCCACCGCCACGCACCGAGAAATGCAGCACCTGCGAGTACAAGGAACAGTGTCGACGGCTCCGGCACGCTTGTCACGACGCGAAAATCATCAGCTGAGCCAGTGTCGCGAAAGCTGAACGACACGGTATGACGATCGGCACTGAGCGTGATTTGATCGTTGGAGTCCTTTCCAAGTCCGCCGCCTACAATTTCAAGCCCTTCGGCACCCTCTCCGCTAATAGCGTTGTCGTAGATTGTTCCGGGAAATCCGAGACCCGTATTGGAGTCTTCCAGTGTCGCCGTCAAAACGATCAGCCCTACAATGTTCTGATCGAAGGTAATCGAGCCGGACGCGGTGACGGCATTCGTCGGTGCGCCAACTGCGTCGAAATGGACGAAGTAGCTGCTGACGCTGTTGCCCGCTCCAATATTTCCCGGCGTCAAATTCTGAACTCCATTCAACGGCGAGGTGCCGGGCAGCGAGACGTCGACGGCCAAATCCTGCGCCAAGGTAACGTTCTGCTCTTCCGGGAAAGCCCAAATGGTCGTATTGCTCTCCATTTTTCCTTCTGAGACGTTTGCCGGTGGACTGATAACGCTGACAGCCGCACTGGTGCTTAAGATCATTGCCTGGCTGAAGTTGGACGATGCGAAAAGAACAACCATGGTAAACAACATTTCGACATAAAAGCCCGTTGCGCGCATAAAACCCCCTGAGTCAAATAGTGTGCGGTTCTAAGATGGATGCTGAGCGTGCGCGGGCCGCACTGGAAGGCTATATGCGAACGAGGACGTCCGCAGCGATTGCCCGCAGTCAAAGTCGTGCCCTAATAGAGACGCCGTCGGCACGGTAGGCGTGAGGTTTTAATTCACTAGCAGCGCAGTTGGATGAGAAGATCGGGAAGTTTCGAAAGAATACGCTCTGCATCCGCCTACCGACAAGTCGCCCGGTTAGGTGTCACCCACTTGGATGTCATCCAGTTGAAATTCCGTGCCCATCACCGTTGATGTCGTGGGAAACGGCGAGCACGCGCATCGCCAACTGCATGCGGCTATGCGTTCCGGTACGGGCAAAGATGCGCTTTTGATACGACTTGACCGTGCCATTGCCGATCCCTAGAACCGCCACGATCTCGGAGTTGCTGGCGTCGCGCAGCATCAGTTCGGCGATCGCGATCTGCTGCGGGGAAAACTGAAGCGCCTTGAAGATGGCTTGCCGCTGATCGTCCCTCAGTGGCAAAGGTGGAAGGGAATCTAGAATCCTTCGGACCGTTTCCTCGCGACATTTGGCCATTTCCGCGTCCCCAATAAATAAGGGCGTCGACACAAGGACGCTCCGAGAACCCCCGGCAAGGGGCATGGGAAGCGCACCCTGGCCGACGCCCCGTCTCACGGGGCGCGGTCCAAGGCACTGCTTTCCCAAATCAAACTTGCCGGTTTTCTCGGAAGCAGCGTCTTGACGCGCTTGCGCGTCAATTCAAATTGTCGTTGTCCAATGTGATGGACAGCACGTCGATTATAGCGCAATGAATCGAAAATCGGTATTGCGCGGCCTGTCGGATTCTTCACCCGAGACAGGATTGGGTAATGTGGCGATGACAGCTATACTCACCACCGTGCATGCCCTCGGGCTTGCCAATGCTTCGGCTGGTTCCTGCCCCACCAGCCGGGGCTTTTTTGTTTGCCTCGCGTCAACGACCGGCCGCAGCCGGCTGCCGAGTGGCATATCTGGCCCAAGGCTTCTTGACTCGCTCGCAGGCCCCATTATGTTGCTGGGGGCCCGTGTGCCTATTTGTGTCCAGGTTCGCCGATATAGAAAACCGGACCACGGTCCTCGTTTTAGCTCGACAACGCATATCCCCTCTAATCTCATGGGGCCGCTAGTGACGACCACCTAGGCTTTCAGCTACCGCGCTCAACGCAATTGATGCGTTCGCGCAGTTCAGCAAGCCGAGGTATCTGCGGTGTGATCCGCATCCGGCGATCAACCGGTTGATGGCTCTGCTGCCGGGCCTACGCGTAGGCCCGACAAGAGCGACGCTGCCTTTGGAATGCAGTGTCGCTTTTGCGCGGCAACTACACCCATGAACCACTGTGATTGAACCCCGTTCCACTGTCCGTTTTTTAGAGGACCATCATGATGCGCAATACTCTATTTTTCCTGGCCGTTGTATGCGGCATGGTTTGTAGTCAAGCCACTGCCGCAGTCTTAACCGTGACGGAAACGGCAACCGGCTCGGGCGTTCTTGACGGAACACCGTTCACCGATGCCCTGGTCACGCTGACGGGCACTCTCAACTCCAGCACGTTTGAGGTCGACAACCCTCCTGACGGATTTGCCTCGGTCAAACTCGTCGGAAACGCGACGATCTCGGTCGGAGGTGTTTCGGACACGCTGACGGGGCATAGCTTTAACCCGAGCAACGGCTCACAGTTTAATGGCCCCTTCGAACTCGATAGCACCGCATTGTCCGTGACTAACGGCACGTTCACAGGAGCCGATATCGGACTTTCAGCCGTAATCCTGATTCTCTCGACCAGCGATATGTCAGCGAATTATGCCACGACGCTCGCGGGACCGGGAACGTACTCTGGCCAGGCGGGAGCCAGTGTTGGGTATGAATTTACGACGGCCAGCGGCGGGTTTTTCCAGCTAACCTCCAGGCCAAGCGGTGGCACCGTGACCATCGCCAACGTCCCGGAACCCTGCAGTCTCGCTCTATCGTGCGTCGGTACAGTGGGTGTAGTGCTGGTCGCTTACCGCAAACGTCGCCACATTTCGAAAACCTAGAGGCGTTTCTCCGGCGTGATCTCCAGGTCCGCGCTGCGAAATGCGGAGCCCAATTCGGCTCGTAAGTCTTCAAACGCGAACGCATCGTCGCCGAAACATTGCAGATCGACCGCGCGCCCAAGCGGCGTTCCGAAATGCGAACTGAACCTAACGGAGATAACAATGTCGAAGACTTTCGAAGGCAAAAACGTATTGGTCACGGGCGGCACGTCTGGTATCGGCAAGGCGACCGCCGTCGCATTCGCGGAGGCAGGCGCCAAGGTTGTCGTAACCGGACGCCGGGAGAAAGAAGGCAAGCAAGTCGTTGCTGAGATTGAAAAAGAAGGAGGAATTGCGGCCTTTTTCCAGGCCGACTTCTCCAAGGAGCCCGAAGTGAAGGCGGCTGTCGATTTCGTCATCGCAACATTCGGCAGGCTCGATATCGCCTTCAATAATGCGGGGATTGAATCTGCCGGTCCGCTGTCTGAGGTGACCATGGAGAAATACCGGGCGGTGTTCGACATTAATGTCTGGGGGGTGCTTGCCGCCATGAAGCACGAGGTGGCCGCCATGCTAAAGACCGGTGGCGGGGCCATCGTCAATACATCGAGCACTTTTGGTCATGTAGGCGCTCCTCAGGTGGCCATTTATGTCGGATCAAAGCACGCTGTCGAAGGAATGACCAAGTGCGTCGCGCTGGAGTTCGCTCAGCAGAACATTCGCGTCAACGCGATCTCGCCCGCCGCGATCGAAACGGACATGATCGACCGCTTTGCCGGCAAAGAAGGGGAGGCCCGAGAAGCATTGATCGCCAAGCATCCGATCGGACGCATGGGTAAGGCCAAAGAAATTGCCGCAGCCGTACTATATCTGTGCTCGGATGCGGCGTCGTTCACCACGGGAACGTCACTTGCAGTCGATGGCGGATGGCTGGCTCAGTGAGCTGTGCAATCCCCTGGACGATTCGTTCCCCGCAGCCATAGCAATGCATCCAATCGAAGACTAAGTCAGCTAAGAGCAACGTCTCCAGCAGCGCTTCAAAGGGTGCCTTGACGTGACAACGAAAAACCGCACGGCGGCTACAAGCCGTCGTGCGGCGCGTTTGGCAATTCATTACAATGGGTTAGACGATCGTGTCGTCGGCCACGACCTCCTCGTCGTCATAGTCGAAGGCGATGCGACACTCGTCGCAACCGACGACGTTCCAAAGGTCGGTGCGATCGGGGCCGACGGCGGTATCGGGGATCTCAATCCTGGCCCCGCATTCCGGACAAATAACGTAGTACATGGGAAAGCCTTTCGGGGTTGATGGTCAGGCTGCTTGTTTGGGTTGCAGGCCGTGCAGATAGTCGGCGGCCTTCGATGCGTAGCTCGCCGCGGTGAAAATTGCCCGTTTATCGTTCTTCAAGACTTGCAGCCAGTTAGCGACATAGCTGGCGTGGTCTTCGCGAATCTCCGGTGTTATCTCCAGATCCGCACAGAGGAAAGCGGAGCCAAGCTCGGCCACGAGTTCTTCCATCGCGTAGCCTTCGTCACCGAAACGCTTGCGGCCGAATTCCCGGTTGAGCCGTGACGAATGCCGCGTCCAGTGATTCAATTCATGGGCCAGCGTGGCGGCATGGCTTTCGGCATCGCGGAACGTCTCAAAAGGCGGCATCTGCACGTAGTCGGCATCGCAGGCGTAAAATGCTTTGTTTCCGCCAGTGCGGATGTCGGCCCTGGTATTGGCAAAAAACCGGTCGGCCTGCTCGATGCGTGCAAGCGTCTCCTTCGGCTGCTCGGCCAGCTGGTAGAAGTGAGCCGGCAGTCCCTTGCACTGGTCGGCACAGAAAACCGTATAGGCCTTCAAGAACGGAATATCCTGCTCGATCTCATCGCCGGCGTCTTTGGTGTCCTTCTTCTTGAAGGTGCTCGCGTAGACGACCTGCGAGCCGTGCTCGCCTTTCTTGACGTACCCGCCGAGTTCCAAAGCCTGCTTGAACGTCAGCCAGAACGGGCTGATATATCCGGCCATCTCAGCAGTCATCCATAAGACAATGACATTGATCCCCGAATAGGGCTGGGCGTTATGTCGTAAAGGCCTGGTTATTCTGCCGGCCGCGTGCGATGCATTCCAGAAGCAAGACTCGTAAGACCCCTGTTAACCGGGGTTGTATCCCTGCGGCGAACTCACCCATAATTGGGATCGCGCCCCTGTTAAAATTGGCGGAATGGATTCGCCGGCGGAACGGCGCATCGCATGGAGGTGTGAT
>DASYDW010000125.1 GCA_036499395.1 Pirellulales bacterium | reverse complement strand
CTGGACTATTCGCACCATCCCGAGAGCTATGCCGACGTGATGGCGCTCTATCATGCGGATCAGGCGCTTTACCAGCGGCCGCAAGCGTCGCGCGATCCTGAGCGCTACCGGAAAGACATCGAGGCCTTCAAAGAATTTGATTCCAAGAACGCGCCTCCGCAAAAAGCCGCGCTGTTCGTTGGCAGCTCGACGATCATGAAGTGGAAGACCGCTGATGCATTCCCCACTCTCAGCGTGATCAATCGCGGGTTCGGCGGGAGCGTGCTCGGCGACGTGCTGTATTTCTACAACGACGTGATCGGCAAATATCATCCGGCCGCCATCCTGCTCTACTGCGACAACGACGTCGCGAGTGGCGGCAATCCCGATCAGGCGTTCGAGAAGGTCATGCAGATCTACGCGAAGGTACGATCAGACTTTCCTAAAGTGCCGTTCGCATTCCTGAGCATGAAGCATGCGCCCAACTCTGCGTTCGCGGATGCGGCTGAGCCGGCGGCGATTGACCGGTTCAACGAACTTGCCAAGGGGCAGGCCAAGAAAGATCCGAGCTTCAAATACTTCGATATGGATGCGCCAGTGCTCGACGGGAACGGCAAGGTGCAGGGTGATTTGTTTCAGGACGGTGAGCACTTCAACGACAAAGGCTACGCGTTAATCAACCCAGTCATGCAGAAGTTCTTAATTTCGCTGGGCGTGGGTTCGGTGCGGTAGCGTCGCGGAATACGCCGGCGGAATCGAAGACGCAAGCGCGATCGTTGTCTGTCAGCTGGCCCGCTTAAGCAGCTTGATTTATTTGATTTGTTGTGCCGCGGCGGAGTGGGTCGCGTGATATAGATCCCAGCGCAGCTGCAGGTTGAGCCACACCTGCGCCTCGACGCCGAGGAGACGCTCAAGGCGAAGCGCGGTGTCAGGCGTCATATCGCGTTGCCGTGCACGCGCTCATTCACTCGCGGATAGGAGACGGCCAGCCGTTCCGCTAGCTCCGTTTGCGTAAGGCCGTACGGGTTGAGGAATTCCTCCAAGAGCATCTCGCCGGGATGCGTGGGAGCACGATGGGTTGGGATGCGAACCATAAAACCTCAGTGATAGTCTACGATCTCGACGTCTGTCGGGGCCGTAGCAGATCAGAAAAGCGCATGTGGAGCATGCGCAGTCTTTAAATCGACGTCGCTTGCGGCGCTCGTTGAACGGCAACCTGCTCAACGCGAAAACGAAGCAACCGCGCGATATCCGCGGTTGCACAGTTACCGAGCGACGACCCGAGCGTCACGCGCGGGCGCAACACATCAATAACCATCCGTTGGCAGTTGCAACGTTCGTTACGTAGCGGGCGCACACGTCGTGAACGTCGCACGATTTGACGTTAAGGGAGGATCCGGATCACAGGGCGGACTCCCGGCGTTTCGGACCATACAACGATCGAAGTTATTGACGGCTTGTGTTAGGTAGACTTCGAGCACCTGCTCGCACTTCGCGACAACGGGAATCGTCAAGCGAGCTTCGCGATATCCTACGCGGCGCACCCAAACGACGTACTCGCCGGTGTCGAGGACAACCGGTGGAACGAGCCCTTGGTCATTCGAGAGAACGGGACGGGGCGGATGACTTTTCGAACCGTTGTTTACTCTGGTGAACACTACGTAGGCCTGACTGATCGAACGATCGGGGGAATCGACGTCCCGGACGGCAATTCGCAGCGTCGTATTCTGGCTGTGCGGCGGCGAGCCCGGGCCCCGGACGATGGTCGTCGGCGCGGCGGGATTGGGTTCTGACTGGGCGAGCAACGCGGGCTGGCCAGTGAAGCTGATTGGTGCGCCAACAACGAGAAGAAAGCCGCAAGTTGTTGACATGACGTCCCGAAATGAGAGGCCTATCGCTGCAATCATCCTTTGACAATTCCAACGTGTGTCCACTATCCCCGGCTGTTCAGTGCGCGGTGGCAGGCCGGCGCTCGGCACTCAGTGGCTGCGCCACGCGATCGTCGCGCTGACAACAAAGTCGTGCTGAGCGCGGCGTTCGAAATGGGGCAATGGGCCAGAGCTGTCGAAGTGTGGCGGCCCACCAACATCGCCAAAGATGCCATGATACTCATAGATGTGCTCGGTCGCACTGAGACCGAGGCTCCAGGCGTGGCCAAGTGGGATCTGGGTTCCGAGCGCAAACACGCCCACTGTCTCAGTCGGCGAACCGGAGCTCGCGAAGGCATCGCCGCCGTGGTGAATGAACCCTGGACCAACGCCGAACCACACTGCGCGGTTGCGTTGCGGTGACAGGTCGAACGCGGCGAGGAGTGCGCCAAGCACTACCTCGCCGCCTTGCAGTGGTGTGAAGCCGCCGGGATTTGGTATCGCCGTATGATCGATCACGATACGCGAACCACTTGCTCGAAACCCAATCCGGTGTCGGGTCCAAAGAGAGATTTCCGCGCCGACCATTGGGCCGCCAAAGTTGGCAGGAATATTGGGCCCATCGACCGAGTGCTGCGATCCGCTCGGCGTGTAGTAGCCGAGAACGAGGCCTGGTTGTACCAGCAGTTGTGCGGGCACCGATTGGGGGACGAACGCGATTCCCACAGCAAGCAGCGATACGAGGCAACGAACCCGGATTCCGCGCTCGGATGGCATACAGCCAACTTGCAGCCGAGCGCGACGATCATCAAGCGTCCTGGACAGGCGTCACCGTGGCGCATACATAAACGCCGATCGTCATATTAACAATCTCTAAAAGCGCCCGACGCAGCACACGGGTCGCGGAGCTCATCGGCCTGCGTCTTGCCATCCGGGTCTAGACCAACCCTTCGAGATTCGGGAGTCTATGACGAACACGAGCACGCCGGTCGAAACGCTGCGCGAGAAGATCAAGGACATCCGCATGGCCATGCTGTCGACCATCAGTCAGGGTCGGATCGTCTCGCGTCCGATGTCGATGCAGGAGATGGGGCCTGACGGAACGCTGTGGTTCTTGACCGCGGTCAACTCCAACAAAGTGAAGGAGATCGCGTCGAACGCATCAGTCGGCATCGCGTTCGCCGATTCTGGATCGGAGACCTATGTCTCTGTCGCCGGCATCGCGCGGATCACGAACGATCGCGCATTGATCGAGAAGTTCTGGAATCC